>JASHVM010000167.1:0-2616 GCA_030044595.1 Streptosporangiaceae bacterium | reverse complement strand
CGAAGAGCTGGAGGCGGCGGTCGCCGCCGGCCGGGTCGCGTTGCAGCAGGTCGACGACGCGCGGGCGGCCATCATCGCCTGCTACGTGGCGATGGAGAACAGCCTGGCCGAGCGGGGCACGGCCCGGGCCGTGGCCGACACGCCCGATGAGCTGCTGGCCCGGGCGACGACGAGCGGCCTGGTGCGCGGAACCGCGGCTCCCCGGCTGACCGCGCTGTTCTACGAGGCCAGGTTCTCCAGCCATCCGCTGGGCCGCGGGCAGCGTGACGCGGCCGCGCAGGCCCTCGATGAGCTCGCCGCGGCGTTGGCCCGGGGGGACGACCCTGCCGACCCGGCCGCCGCTGGCGGCGGGCCCAGACCCCCCCGCGAGGGTATGGCCCAGAGGGACGTGGCTGAGCGATCGGAGGCGGGGACGAACCCGTGACCACGCCGGAGAAGAGCACGGACGACGGTGGCATGGTGAGCCCGTGGCGCGGGACCACGGCGGAAGTCCTCACCGCGGCCGTGGCCGTCGCGGTCGCCGCCGTGGCGGGCTACGCGGTGGCCGGCTGGGCGGGCCTGGCGGTGGTGGCCGTCGTGACCGCTGCGGGCGTGATGGTACTGCTGCGCGGCTTGCTGCCGCAGCTCACACCCGACACTGCGAAGAAGGCCCAGGAGAAGCCGCGGGCCCGCACGCTGACCGGCTACTCGCACCGCCGGTTTGTGGTGCGTAACGCGATGAGCAGCCAGCACTACTACGACATGGAGCTGCGGCCGGTGCTGGAGCACCTGCTGGCGGCCCGGCTGGCCGAACGCCACGGGGTTCACCTGTACCAGGATCCGGACGCGGCGCGCCGCTTGCTGTGCCGCAACCCCCGCGATGCTGGCCTGTGGCGGTGGATCGACCCGGGCCCCGAAACTACCCGGCCGCAGACCGCATCGCGGGAGGGGCCCCAGGCCGGACAAGAGCGGCGCGGCATCCCGCGGCACACGCTGGCCCGCCTCATCGACCGATTGGAGCGACTGTGATGGGTCCTGAAGAGACCGCGGTAAGCTGCTCGGCCATCTTGGACGAGCTCGAGCGCGCGGTGGTCGGCCGCCGTCGGACCTTGGAGCTGGTGCTGATCGGGATCCTGGCCGGCGGCCATGTCCTGCTCGAGGACCTGCCCGGACTGGGCAAGACGCTGATCGCCCGGTCGTTCGCGAGGGTGCTCGGCCTGGACTTCGCCCGCATCCAGTTCACCCCGGACCTGCTGCCCTCCGACGTGGTCGGCGCCCCGCTGTACGACCAGCGGTCGGCCGACATGGTGTTCCGCCCCGGGCCGGTGTTCACCCAGCTGCTGCTGGCCGACGAGATCAACCGGACGCCACCCAAGACCCAGGCGGCGCTGCTGGAGGCCATGGGCGAGGGGCAGGTGAGCGTGGACGGGCAGACCCGCAGGCTGCCGCAGCCGTTCGTCGTGCTGGCTACGGACAACCCGATCGAGTACGAGGGCACCTACGAGCTGCCCGAGGCCCAGCTCGACCGGTTCCTCATGCGGCTGCGGCTGGGCTACCTGACCACCGGCGACGAAACGGACATGCTCCGCCGGCGGGTGGCCCGGGCCAGCGAGTACGTGGAGCTCAACGCTGTGACCAGCCCGGACGGGGTGCTGGCCATGCGCGACTCGCTCGAGCGGGTGGAGATCGGCGCCGACCTGCTCGACTACATCGTGGCGATCGTCAGGGCGACCAGGGGCGACGCTCAGGTCCAGGTGGGCGCCAGTCCGCGCGGCGGTCTGGCGCTGGTCCAGCTGGCCCGCGGCCAGGCGGTGCTGAACCAGCGGGACTACGTGGTCCCCGACGACATCAAGCAGGTGGCGGTGCCCGCGCTGGCGCACCGGGTCACGCTGCGGCCCGAGCTGTGGGTCCGCCAGGTCTCGGCCGACGACGTGGTGGCCAAGCTGCTCTCGGCCGTGCCCACGCCGAAGACCGACCCGAGCGCCAAGGCCGCCCGGGCCAGCGACCGCGACCAACCGTCCGCGGTCAGCGGCTGATGTCTTTTTCTTTCGGGCCGAACGTACCGGTGCCGGACGCGGCCGGCACCGAGTTCAGCCTGCGGTGGCGGTCGTCCCGGCACGCCCGGAGGCTGCTCACGCTGGGGCTGGGCTCGCTGTTCATCGCCACCGTGGCCCGGCGCCCGGAGTTCGCCGGCCTGGCGGCTCCCGCGCTGCTGCTGCTCGCGGCCGGGCGCAGCCAGCGGCGCCCGGCTCGGGTCAGCCTGCGGGTCCGGCTCAGCACCCGGCGCGCCTTCGAGGGCGAACTGGTGGCCGTCGACCTGGCCGTAGAGGGCCACAGCGGATGCAGCGTGCGCTGGACGCTGCACCCGGGCCGGGAGATCGAGGTTCCGGGCCCGGCCGGGGCCACGGCCGCCGACGGGCCGGCCGTGCGGTTCGTCTTCTCTCCGCAGCGCTGGGGGCGGCGGCATATCGGCACCGTCGACGTGGTGCTGCGCGACCGCTGGCGGCTGGCCGAGGGGCACCTGACCGTGGTGCTGCCCACGCTGGACTGTTACCCGGCGCCGGCCCAGCAGCAGACCCGGGTGGTGCTCAGCCGGCTCCCCAACCGCCTCGGCGAGCATCCGGCGCGGACCTCCGG
>JASHVM010000166.1:0-2998 GCA_030044595.1 Streptosporangiaceae bacterium | reverse complement strand
CTCGCGTTGGCCCCGCTGGCCGCGATCGCCTCGCCCAGCGCGTCGAGCGCCGCCGGGTACGGCGTGACCAGCTGCGGCACCACCACCGCCGCCGGCGCACCCGGCGGGCGGACAGCCGCGGCGTCGGCGAGCACCGCCCGGATGCCGGACGGGTCGCCGGAATCGCCGCGGTCGATCCTGGCCGTCCGCACGTCCAGTTCCGGGTTATCGACGCGCAGGACGGTCGCGATCTCCGCGGTGGGACCGGTCAGGCCGTCGTCGCCGACGCTCGGCACCGCGAGGACGAGCGCCGGCGCTCCCTCGGGCAAGCTGGCAGGTACAGGCCGCCGGTGCCTGCCGCCGGGCTGGACCAGCCGCGCATGCGGTCGCCGGACCGGGTAATCGCCGGGCGGCTGCGGCCCGGATCCCGGCTGCGCCGGCTCCGGGGAGGACACCGGCTCCGGGGAGGACACCGGCTCCGGCCCGGATCCCGGCTGCGGCAGGGGTCCTGGCTGCGGCAGGAGTCCCCGCTGCGGCAGGGCCGCCTGCTGGAGCGCCATGTCCGGGGCCCGCCGTCGTGCGGGCAGGGCCGCCGAGGAGTCGCGAACGTCGCTCACACATGCGAAGGGTAGTCGCCCGTGATCAGCGAGGTGTGGAAAACCAGCAAAAACGGGGGCGTTCGGCCGATAGTGACGACCAGGGTCAACTGTGTCCGGTGACCGGATGCGGGAGGCGCGAGCGGAGGCTTGGCCTGCCGCGGAAACGCGCTCGCTGAACTTGTTACTAGCGGGTAGCATAGGTCCGGTACGGGTGGACAGCGAGTAGCGGAGCAGCGGATGACCCACTACAAGAGCAACCTGCGTGACATCGAGTTCAACCTCTTCGAGGTGCTGCGGCGCCAGGACCTGCTGGGCGAGCCTCCCTACCAGGAACTGGACGAGGACACGGCCCGGGGCGTCCTGGCCGAGCTCGAGCGGATGGCGACCGGGCCGCTGTCGGCGTCGTTCGTCGACGCCGACCGGAACCCGCCGGTCTTCGACGCCGCCACGAACTCGGTGCGGGTACCCGAGTCGCTGCGTAAGTCGTACCGCGTCTTCATGGACGCCGAATGGTACCGGCTCTCGCTGCCCGCCGGGCTGGGCGGGACCCAGGCGCCGCGCTCGCTCACCTGGGCCCTGGCCGAGCTGATCCTCGGCTCCAACCCCGCGATCTGGATGTACTCCAGCGGGCACATGATGGGCCGGGTGCTGTGGTTGCTCGGCACGCCGGAGCAGAAGCGGTTCGCGGAGATGGCCATCGACCGCGAGTGGGGCGGCACCATGGTCCTGACCGAGCCTGACGCAGGCTCTGACGTCGGCGCCGGGCGGACCAGGGCGATCGCGCAGCCGGACGGCACCTGGCACATCGAAGGCGTCAAGAGGTTCATCACCAGCGGCGAGCACGACCTGGCCGAGAACATCTTCCACCTCGTGCTGGCCCGGCCCGAAGGCGCCGGTCCGGGCACCAAGGGCCTGTCGATGTTCCTGGTGCCGAAGTACCTCGTCAACGACGACGGGACCCTGGGCGAGCGCAACGGCGTCGTCGCCACCAACGTCGAGCACAAGATGGGCCTGAAGGCGTCGACCACGTGCGAGCTGACGTTCGGCGCGGACCGCCCGGCGGTCGGCACCCTGGTCGGCGGCGTGCACGACGGCATCAGGCAGATGTTCATGGTCATCGAGGACGCGCGGATGATGGTCGGCACGAAGGCCATCGCCACCTTGTCCACCGGCTACCTGAACGCGCTCGACTTCGCCCGGAACCGGGTCCAGGGCGCCGACCTGACCCAGATGACGGACAAGACGGCGCCGCGGGTGCCGATCATCCACCACCCCGACGTCCGCCGCATGCTGATGCTGCAGAAGGCGTACGCCGAGGGCATGCGCGCGCTGGTCCTGTACACGGCGACCGTTCAGGACGCGCTCCAGGTCGCCGCGGCCCAGGGACGCACCGACGAGGCCGCTGCCGGGCTGAACGACCTGCTGCTCCCGGTGGTCAAGGGCGTCGGCTCGGAGCGCTCCTACGAGCTGCTCACCTTGTCCCTGCAGACTCTCGGCGGGTCCGGGTTCTTGCAGGACTACCCGATCGAGCAGTACATCAGGGACGCCAAGATCGACTCCCTCTACGAGGGGACCACCGGGATCCAGAGCCTGGACCTGTTCTTCCGCAAGATCGTCAGGGACAACGGCCGGGCGTTCGGGACGCTGCTGACCCAGGTCAAGGACTTCGCCGCCGCCGACGGCGGCAACGGCAGGCTGAAGGCCGAGCGCGCGGCGCTCGCGGACGCGGCCGCGCAGGTGCAGGCCATCGCCGGGGCCATGGCGAGCTTCCTGATGGCGTCGGCGGATCAGCCCGCCGAGGTCTACAAGGTGGGACTGAACACCGTCCGGCTGCTGATGGCGCTCGGCGACCTGGTCATCGGATGGCTGTTGCTGACCCACGCGGAGGTCGCGCTGCGCAAGCTCGACGAGATCGCGGCCGACTCCGCCGATCACGACTTCTACGCGGGCAAGCTGGCCGCGGCCCGGTTCTTCGCCGCCACGGTCCTGCCCAGGCTCGCCGCGGAGCGCAAGATCGCCGAGGAGACCACCCTGGACCTGATGGACCTGCCGGAGGCCGCGTTCTAGGGCATCGCCCCGGGGTTACTGCCAGGCGAGCATCCGGACCGGGTCCTGGAGCATCGCGGCGACGTCGCGCAGTACCGCCGACCCGAGCTCGCCGTCGATGATGCGATGGTCGAACGACAGCGACAACGTGCAGGCCTGGCGTACGGCAAGCTGCCCGTCCACGACCCAGGCGGCGTCTCTGACCTGCCCGAACGCCAGGATGGCAGCCTCGCCGGGGGTGAGGATGGGGGTGCCGCCGTCCACCCCGAACACCCCGACGTTGGTGATCGTGATCGTGCCGCCCGCCAGGTCGGCGGGGGTGGCCTTGCCCGCCCGGGCCGTCTCGGTCAGCCCTTGCAGGGACCGGGCCAGTT
>JASHVM010000165.1:0-2890 GCA_030044595.1 Streptosporangiaceae bacterium | reverse complement strand
GGTCGTAGCCCCGCATCACGGTCGCGAACTCACGCGGCGGGGCTTCCTCGAAGAAGTTGGTCACCTGGGCGTCATTGTCCGATTGCATATGGCCTAATCCTGGCTAGACGTGAAGGCTACGGAGGGTGTCACGGCGGGTGTCAGCATGCAGGAGAACGACTCTCGGCCGGTGACAGGCAGACTACTCTTACTCGGGTATGTTGGCGTGTCCTTCGGAGTTCTCTATCCTATGCATCGGGTTAAATCACGTTGACGCCCGGATGGGCGTTCTCGCCCGGGCAATCCGAGGTCACGACGGCCCGGCCGCCTGTACCAGTTCGGTCAGTACGCCGCCTATATCCCCCGGGTGCAGAAAGGCGATGGACGCGCCCATGGACCCGTGCCGCGGCCGCTCGTCGATGAGCCGGATCCCGGTGCCGCCGATCGCGGCGAGGGCCTGCCTCACGTCGCTGACGCCGTACCCCACGTGGTGCAGACCCTCGCCGCGCCGGGCGAGGAACTTGCCCACCGGGGTGTCTTCCGCCAGCGGCTCGAGCAGCTGAACGTAGCCCACGCCGAGCTCGCCGATCCCGGCCGCCCCCGCGCCGACCTGGAGCATGGCCTCACGGACCCCTTGCTCCTCGTTCACCTCAAGGCTCACCACCTCCAGGCCGAACGTCGCCTGGTACAACCCGGTGGCCGCCTCCAGGTCGCGGCAGGCGATGCCGACGTGATCGATGCGGGTCAGCAGCGGTAGCACGGTATGTCCTTCCGGTCTCGGCTAGGTATCGTTACAGGCATGAGCGAACCACGTCAGCCGGTCATTGTCGGCGGCGCGAGGACACCGGTGGGCCGCCTGCTCGGATCCCTCGCCAGCAAGTCTGCCAGCGAACTCGGCGGCATCGCCATCGCCGCCGCCTTGGACCGCGCGGGCGTGCGGCCGGATGAGGTCGAGTACGTGATCATGGGGCAGGTCCTGCAGGCCGGCGCCGGCCAGATCACCGCCCGGCAGGCCGCCGTCGCGGCGGGCATCGGCATGAGCGTCCCGGCGCTGACCGTCAACAAGGTCTGCCTGTCAGGCCTGGACGCCATCGCTCTCGCGTCGCAGCTGATCAGGCTGGGCGAGTACGACGTCATCGTGGCCGGCGGCATGGAGTCCATGACGCGCGCCCCGCACCTGCTGCCGAACTCCCGGGCCGGCTTCAAGTACGGTCCCGTCGAGCTGCAGGACTCGATGGCCCTCGACGGCCTGACCGATGCCTTCGACCACCTGTCCATGGGTGAGTCCACCGAGAACAGCGGGCGCAAGCTCGGCATCACGCGGCAGGAGCAGGACGAATTCGCGGCCATGTCTCACCAGCGCGCCGCCGCGGCCACCAAGAACGGCCTGTTCGCCGCCGAGATCGTACCCGTCCCCGTCGCGCAGCGCGGCGGTGATCAGCTGACCGTGACCGAGGACGAGGGCATCCGGGCCGGCACCACCGCCGAGGCGCTGGCCAAGCTCAAGCCCGCGTTCAGCAAGGACGGCACGATCACCGCGGGAACCGCGTCGCAGATCTCCGACGGCGCCGCCGCCGTCGTGGTGATGTCCGCCGAAGCCGCCGGGCGGGCCGGGGCGCAGGTCCTCGCCGAGATCGGCGCGCACGGCAACGTCGCGGGCCCCGACAATTCGCTGCAGTCCCAGCCGTCCAACGCCATCAAGCAGGCCCTGGCCAAGGCCGGGCAGACGGTGGCCGACCTCGACCTGATCGAGATCAACGAAGCGTTCGCGCAGGTCGCGATCCAGTCCATGCGGGACCTGGGCGTCGGCCCCGACATCGTCAACGTCGACGGCGGCGCGATCGCGATCGGCCACCCGATCGGAGCCTCCGGCGCCAGGATCGCGGTGCACCTGTGCTACGAGCTGGGTCGGCGCGGGGGCGGGCTCGGCGCCGCAGGCCTGTGCGGCGGCGGCGGCCAGGGAGAGGCGCTCCTGCTGCGGGTTCGTGGCTAACCCCGCCGCGGCCGAGACCGGGACCGCCGAGACCGGGACCGCCGAAACCGGCGCCGCGGCCGAGACCGGGACCGCCGAAACCGGGACCGTCCTGGCGCGGGCCGCGACCGCCGACCTGGGCCGCGCCCGGGCCGGGGACGTGCGCGCCCTCGCCCGGCTGATCTCGCTGGTCGAAGACGGATCACCACGCGTCCGTTCGGTCATAAAAGATCTTCTGCCCCGTACCGGCGCGGCCCGGATCATCGGGCTGACCGGCGCGCCCGGCGTCGGGAAGTCGACCGTGACCGGCGCCCTCGTCGGCGCCTTCCGGGCCGCCGGGCGCCGCGTGGGCGTGCTGGCCATCGACCCCAGCTCGCCGTTCACCGGAGGCGCCCTGCTGGGCGACCGGATCCGGATGCAGGAGCACGCCACCGACGAGCAGGTGTTCATCAGGTCGATGGCCAGCCGCGGCCACCTCGGCGGACTGGCGGCCGCGGCGCCGCAGGCCATCCGGGTGCTTGACGCGGCCGGCTTCGAGCTGATCATCATCGAAACGGTCGGGGTGGGCCAGGCCGAAGTCGCGATCGCCTCGCTCGCCGATTCGGTGGTGGTGCTGCTCGCGCCGGGCATGGGAGACGCCATCCAGGCGGCCAAGGCCGGCCTGCTCGAGATCGCCGACCTCTACGTCGTCAACAAGGCGGACAAGCCAGACGCCCAGCAGGTGGTCCGGGACATCCGCAACACGGTGGCGCTCGCGCCGCGCGGACCGGGCGACTGGAAGCCGCCTATCATCACCACCGTCGCGACCAGCGGTCCGCAGGACGCGGGGATCGCCGAACTGACCAGGCGCCTGGACGAGCACTGGTCCTGGCTCGGTTCCAGCGGGGAACTGAAGCGGCGCAGGCACGCGCGGGCACGCGAGGAGATCACCGCGCTGGC
>JASHVM010000164.1:0-5963 GCA_030044595.1 Streptosporangiaceae bacterium | reverse complement strand
GAGGCCGTGCTGGCCTGGTGCCTGCGCGAGGCCGTCACCAACGTGATCCGGCACTCCGGCGCGAGGAACTGCCGGATACGCCTGACCGAGCACGTCGGCGAACTGTCGCTCGTGGTCGAAGACGACGGCCGCGGGCCGGGCCACCAGGACCCGGAGGCCCCGAAGGGAGCCGGGTTGCGCGGGATGTCCGAACGGCTCTCGGCGATCGGCGGCCGCCTGTCGCTCGCCGCGGCCGATCCCGGCCGCGGCCACGGCTTCCGCCTGATCGCGACGGTTCCGGTGGACCGCCATGAGCCATGACCAACGAGCCCAGGGCCCGCCGCGGGAGCCTGCAGCGCCCGTCCGGCTGCTGCTGGCCGAGGATCAGGTGATGATCAGGGAGGCGCTGGCCACGCTGCTGTCGTTCGAGGGCGACATCGAGGTGGTGGCCCAGGTCGGCCGCGGCGACGAGGTCATCAAGGCAGCCAGGGACACCAACCCGGACGTGGCGCTGCTCGACATCGAGATGCCCGGCCTGGACGGGCTGTCCGCCGCCGCCGCGCTGAAGAAGACCCACCCGGAGACCAAGATCGTGATCCTGACCACGTTCGGCAGGCCGGGCTTCATGCGCCGCGCGATGGAGTCGGGCGTGTCGGGGTTCCTGGTCAAGGACTCCCCGGCCGACAAGCTCACCCAGACCATCCGCCGCGTCCTGGCCGGCGAGCGCGTCATCGACCCGGACCTCGCGGCCGCCGCCCTGGCCGACGGGCTCAACCCGCTCACCCCGCGTGAGCGGGACGTGCTCGGAGCGTCCGCCGACGGCGGGACGATCGCGGAGATAGCCCGCCAGCTCTACCTTTCCGAAGGGACCGTGCGGAACTACCTGTCCGCGTGCATCCAGAAGACGGGAGCGCGCAACCGCGCCGAAGCCCTGCGCATCGCCTCGGAGCGCGGCTGGCTCTAGCGCTGGCTCCAACCCTGGTTCTAACCCTGGTTCTAACCCTGGGGCGGCTCGCGGCAGACCATAAGATGAACCGCGTGACTGCAGCTGGTTATCTTAGGTATCCGCACGTTCACGGTGAGCTCGTGGTCTTCGCGGCAGAAGACGACATCTGGCTGGCCCCGGCCGGCGGAGGCCGAGCGTGGCGGCTTTCCGCCGATGCGGCGCCGGTGAGCCACCCCCGGTTCTCCCGTGACGGGACTTCGATCGCCTGGACCAGCTGGCGGGACGGTAACCCCGAGGTCTACGTGACCGACCCCGACGGCAGCGCCGCGGCCAGGCTCACGTACTGGGGCGACAACAGGACCGGCGTGGCGGGCTGGACCGCCGGAGGCGAGGTGCTCGCGGTCACCGCCGCCGGCCAGCCCGAGACGCAGTTCACCTGGGCCTACGCAGTCCCGGTCGAGGGAGCGCCGCCCAGGCGGCTGCCGTTCGGCCCGGTCACCGAGCTGGCCCTGGAGGAAACGGGCACCGCCCTGCTGACCGGCCGGATGGGCCGCGAGCCGGCCCACTGGAAGCGGTACCGGGGCGGCACCGCGGGCAAGCTGTGGGTCGCCAGCGACCAGGACCCCCTCTTCACCAGGGTGCTGGCCGACCTGAAGGGCCAGCTGGCCGGCCCGATGCTGATCGGCGGCAGGCTGTTCTTCGTGTCCGATCACGAGGGCACCGGCAACATCTACTCCTGCGCGCCGGACGGCACCGGCCTGGTCCGGCACACCGATCACGACGGCTTCTACGCCAGGAACCCGTCCACGGACGGGCAGCGGATCGTCTACCACGTGGCCGGCGACATCTGGCTGCTGGACGGCCCGGACGCGCCGGCGCCGCGCAAGCTCGAGGTGACCCTCGGGTCGCCGGCCGCGGCCCGGGCGCCGCGGCTGATCTCGGCCCGGGAACACCTGGGCAGCCTGGACTGCGATCAGGCGGGCCAGGCCAGCGTGGTCGAGGTGCGGGGGACGGTGCACTGGCTGACGCACAGGGACGGCCCGGCCCGCGCGCTGTTCGTGGACCCGGCCGCGCGCGCCCGGCTGCCCCGGGTGCTCGGCGACTCGGGCCGGGTCGTGTGGGTCACCGACGCCTCCGGCGCCGACGCGCTGCAGATCGCCGCCGTCACCGGTGAGGCTCCGTCCGCCCGGGTGGCCGAAGGCCTCATCGGCGATGTGGCCAGCCTGGCTGCCTCCCCGGACGGGGCTGCGGTCGCGGTCGCCGCGCACGACGGCAGGCTGCTGACGGTGGACGTGGCCTCGAGCCGGGTCACCGAGCTGGCGGCGTCCGACGACGGGCCCGTCGACGGGCTGTCCTGGTCGCCGGATTCGGCCTGGCTGGCCTGGTCCCAGCCCGGGCCGCGGCCGCTGCGCCGGATCAGGCTGGCGCGGATCGCTGACCGTCAGGTCATCGACGTCACCGACGGCCGGTTCGAGGACACCGATCCGGCGTTCACCGCCGACGGGCTGTACCTGGCCTTCTTGTCCCGGCGTAGCTTCGACCCGGTCTACGACGCCCAGTCCTTCGACATGTCGTTCCCCCTCGGCGCCCGCCCGTACCTGGTCCCGCTCGCCGCCGAGACCCCCTCTCCCTTCGGGCCGCTGCCAGGTGGCCGCCCGGTGGGCCAGGATCCGGCCGCGTCCGAGGACAATCCCGATTCCCCCGAACGGGCCGTGGTGACACTCGACCCAGAAGGGCTCGCAGATCGCGTGGTAGGCGTGCCCGTTCCCGAGGCCAGGTACTCCGGGCTGCGGGCCGTCAAGGGCGGCCTGGCCTGGTTGCGCGAGCCTGTCGCCGGCGTGCTCGGCGAGAGCGCCGCAGACGTCGACGACGCCGCGCCGCGTCCCGCCCTGGAGCGGTTCGACCTGCACAAGCGGGAGGTCACCGAGCTGGCGGACGAGCTTGACTGGTTCGACGTCAGCGGCGACGGGACCCGCCTGGTGGTCAAGGACCACGATGAGGTGCGCGTCCTGCCGTCCGAGCGCAAGGAGGCGGACCGCGCCTGGGACGAGGTCGTGACCGTGGACCTGTCGCGGGCCCGGTTCCAGGCCGACCCGGTCGCGCTGTGGCGGCAGGCCTACGCCGAGATGGGGCGGCTCATGCGCCGCGACTTCTGGACCCCGGACATGTCGGGCGTGGACTGGGACGGCGTGCTGGAGGCGTACCGGCCCCTGCTCGACCGCATCCGCGGCGCGGACGATTTCACCGACCTGCTGTGGGAGGTAGTCGCCGAGCTGGGTACCTCGCACGCCTACGTGCTGAAGGCCGGCGATTCCTTCGGGTCGGGCCACGAATCCGCGGCTGCGGGACAGCTCGGCGCGGACATCTCGCGGGATGATTCCGGGCGGTGGGTCGTGGACCGCGTGCTGCCCGGCGAGTCATCCGACCCGCGGGCCCGCTCGCCGCTGGCCGCACCGGGGGTGGCGGTGCGTCCGGGCGACGAGCTGATCGCGGTGGACGGGCAGCCCGTTGACCCGGTCCGCGGTCCGTGGCCGTTGCTGGCCGGGACGGCGGGCAAGCCCGTCGAGCTGACCATCCGCCCGCGGTCCGGTGACCCGCGCCGGGTCGTCGTCGTGCCGCTGCGCGACGAGCGGCGACTGCGGTACCAGGAATGGGTCAGAGCCCAGCGACGCCTCGTCCGTGAGCTCGGCCGGGGGCGCCTGGGTTACCTGCACATCCCGGACATGGTGGGGGAGGGCTGGGCGCATTTCCACCGCGACCTGCGGACCGAGATGCGGTTCGACGCCCTGGTCGTGGACGTGCGCGGGAACCGCGGCGGGCATACCTCGCAGCTCGTGGTGGAGAAGCTGGCCCGCCGCGTCATCGGCTGGGACAACGTGCGCTGGCTGCAGCCCATCTCGTACCCCCTGGAGGCACGGCGCGGCCCGCTGGTGACGGTGACGGACGAGTACGCCGGGTCCGACGGCGACATCGTCACCGCGGCCATCCGCCTGCTCGGCCTCGGCCCGGTCGTCGGCACCCGCACCTGGGGCGGCGTGACCGGCATCGACGGGTTGCCCGGGCACGAGCTGGTCGACGGCACCCACATGACCGTGCCCAGGTGGGCCTTCTGGTTCGAGGAGCTCGGCTGGGGCGTGGAGAACTACGGCGTGGATCCGGACGTGGAGGTGCTGATCTCGCCGGACGACTGGGCGGCCGGCCGGGACCCGCAGCTGGAGACCGCCGTGCGGCTCGCGCTGGAGGCGCTGGAGAAGGAGCCGCCCGTCGTTCCCCCGGACACGTCCACCGGCCCGCTCAAGTCCCGTCCGCCGCTCTCGACCCGCGCGCCGCTTCCGCCCCGGGAACCGCGGGCCTCCGAATAACCCGTCTCGGGTGAGCCGCCCCCGCCGCTCGTCAGGTTAGGCTCGGCGTACGCGCGAGTCGGCGACGGCTGGAGGGATGGCGGCAATGGCGACGGAGTTCACGATCGGGGCCAGAGCGATCTGCTCGGATGGTTTGTGCGGCGAGGTGAGCGGCATAATCACCGACCCGGGCGCTATGACGGTCACGCATCTGGTCATCGAACCAAAGCACGGCAAGCAGGACAGCCGTCTCGTCCCGCTCGAGCTGGTCGACTCCGCGGCCGGCGAAATCAGGCTGCGCTGCACGCTCGAGGAGTTCGACGGACTCGAGCGCGCCGAGGAAGTCGACCTGGTCGCGGGCCAAGATTACGGGGGCGGATACGGCTCTCCCGAGTCGGTCCAGGGCTACGGAAACGTCGGGGGCATAGGTGTGGGCGGTTCCGTCTCCGGCGTGTCCATCGGCGGCAGCCTGGGACACCGCGTGCCTACCACCCTCAACGACGTCGTGCCGGTGGGCGAGGCGCAGGTACGTCACGGCGATCCGGTCTACGCCGTCGACGGCGGGATCGGCGAGGTGCAGGGTTTCGTGGTCGATCCGGACCACCAGCAGGTGACCCACGTGCTGCTCCGGGAGGGACACTTCTGGGGGCACAAGGAAGTCGCCATCCCGGTCAGCGCCGTGGTCAACATGGACGACGGCATCAAGCTCAACCTCACCAAGAAGCAGATCGAGGACCTGCCGCCGGTGATCTGACGCGTCGCCGGGCCGGCTCAGCTTCGCCGGCCGGCCAGCGCCACGGTCACGCCCACGCCGATCATGGCCAGCCCTCCGGCGCCGCCGACCAGCTCGTAGCGGCGCGGGGAGCGCGCGAACCAGGCCCGCACCGCGCTGGCCGCGCATCCCCAGCAGGAGTCCGAGACCGCTCCGATGGCCACCGAGACCAGGGCCAGGACCAGCATCTGCGCGGGCACGTGCCCGGCCGCGCGGTCGACGAACTGGGGCAGGATCGCGCCGAACAAGATGTACGCCTTGGGGTTGGTGAGGCCCACCAAGGCCCCGTCCCGGGCGGCTTTCCCGAGGGGGGTTCGGGGGGACGGGTCCCCCTGACCGGGTGGGTCCGGGGGGGAAGAAGGGTTCGTCCCCCCGAGGCCAGCATCTCCCGCCAGCGACTTGCGCCGGCGTATCGCGTGGATGCCGAGCCACACCAGGTACAGCGCGCCCGCTATCTTGACGATCACGAACGCCTGGACCGAGCGTTCCAGCAGCGCGCCCAGCCCGACCGCCACGCACGCCGCCACCACGTAGTTGCCCGCCGCGTGCCCGCACGCCGTGGCCAGCGCGGTGCGGCGTCCGTACGCCAGGGCGCGCCCCACCACGAAGAGCACTCCCGGCCCCGGGATGACGATCAGCACCAGCGAGGCCAGCGCAAAGCCGAGCAGCTGTCCGGTCGACACCATAGCTACGCCTCGCGGCTGAGCAGCTCGCGGCTGTGCGCGCGCAGCTCGGCCACCGAGGGCACGCCGAGCAGCTGCATGGTCCGCTTGAACTGGGCGGCCAGGATGTCCAGCGCCTTGTCCACCCCGGCCTCGCCGCCGGCCATCAGCCCGTACAGGTAGGCGCGCCCGATCGCGCAGGCGTCCGCGCCGAGCGCTAGCGCCACCGCGATGTCGGAGCCGTGCCGGATGCCGGAATCGAC
>JASHVM010000163.1:0-2738 GCA_030044595.1 Streptosporangiaceae bacterium | reverse complement strand
CGCCGACGAGGGGCAGCCGCTGCAGGCCCGCCACGCAGACTATTTCCGCGCGCTCGCCGAGCGGATGGACGCGGTGCTGGCCGCCGACATCGGCAACCTGCGCGCCGCCGTCGAGTTCGGCCTGGCGAGCGGCGACGCCGAGGTGGTCCGGCTGATCACCGCCGCGCTGCACATGTTCTGGGATATGCGCGGCCTATACACCGAGGCGCGGTCGCGGCAAGATCGCGCACGAGCTCTCACCGACGTGCAGGACGTCACCCGGCAGCGGCTGCTGTCGGCCCAGGTCTGCACCGCCCGCACGCAGGGCGACTACACGGAGGCGCAGGCGGCCTCGGACGAGGCGGCGGCTCTGGCCATGACGCTCGCGGGTGAGACGGAGCTCTTTGAGTCCCTGCAGGCAAGGGTTGACGCTGCCGAGTCACGGGAGGACCTGCGGGCAGCCGAGGCGTTGCTGCAGGAAGCGCTCGGCGTGCCGCTGGCCGCGGGCAACGGAGTGGGGACATCGTGGGCCCGGCTGAACCTGGCCTGGGTGGCGAACCAGGAAGGCCGCCACGACGAGGCCGATGATCTGCTCGCTGAAAACCTGTCGTTCGTCCGGGGACTGGGGCAGATCCGCTGCGAGGGGTACACGCTGAGCTACATGGCCGACACCTGCGTCCGGCGCGGTCGCCTCCCGGATTGCGCCGCGCCTGGCCTGCTCGGGGCGACCCGTGCGCTGCAGATCGGCGACAAAAACCTCGCGGCCTGGCGCCTGGATCTGTTTGCCACCGCGGTCGCCGCCGCCGGTGACCAGCGACGGGCGGCGGCCATCCTGACCGCCGTAGACGCCGCGCGGCACGCGATGGCCACCGAGCCAGACGCAGACGAGCAGGCCGTCCGCCAGCAGGTACTGAAACTGCTCGACCCGCATGGCCAGGACTTCGCGCTCGGCCGCGCCGAGGGACAAGCGCTGGACCTGCCCGCCGCGCTCTCCCTGGCCGCAAGCGCAGACCTCAGCCCGGCATAGTCGGGCGTCGTACCTGACGGCGCAACTTCCACCACGGCCGGGCTGCGGGTGCCGATCAGACGCCACAGACGGACCGTTCGGTGCGCCAGGCCGATCCCCACGCTTTCCAGCGCACGGTTCGCGTTAAATCCACAGTCCCCTCCCAACTCGGCCGAACCGGCCCGGGCCGGCTCGGGGATTCAGGGGTCGGCTTGGGCGGCGCGGGTGAGCGCGTCGAGAGCGCCGATGCCATGGCGGGTGGCGGTGGCGAGGTAAGGACGGATGGCGCGGAAGGCCTCGGCGCCGGGCATCGAGCGCATGCATCCGGAGACCTTGATGCGCAGCTTGCTCATCCTGATGACCTGCTCGGCCTGGCGGGCCGCTGGTGTGACCAGAGCGATCCGCGCGGGGTCGCTGGCCGTTGCGGAAGGTGCGCATTCTGGCTGTCGCGTGGTGATCTTCCTGTAGTCGGCCTAGGATGCCTGAGCCGGCGTCGCTGCGCGACCCGCGCGGCCAACTTCAGCAGGTGAGGCTCACCGTCTGGTTCGCGGGCGGAACGGGCTGGCTGGCTCCCGCGGCCTCGTCCGCTCTTAGCACGTTGGCGGGCATGCCCTGGAATGGTGAGCCATCGGGAAATGAATAATGCAGCGTGGAGTACGCACGGGTGCTCGGTGAGCACTCCACGATCCTGGACGCGGTCACGTCGAAGGCGACCGAGACAAGATCAGGGCTCGCGCAATCCACATAGGCGCACAAATCAACTATGGCCGAACCCCTGGCGGTTGCGGTCGGCTTCCCCCAGCCTGACCAGACCAGGTTTCTGGCAGTGATGTCACCGGTATTGCAGACGACCAGCACGACGTCTGGTCTCACCTGAGGGGTGTAGCCGCAGAAGCTCAGCGTTACCGGCGGGGGAAGGGGCCTGCTGGCATGGCTGCACGCCACCACAAGCAGCAGCGGGACCAGCAAGGTCGCCGCGATCGCGGCCGTCCTGCTCGCCGACACGTTCATCACCTGCTCGCGATGCCGCCGTCATCTAAAGTTAACCCCAGCGGGCGGCGTCGGGCAGCCCAGCTACGGCTTGAGCCCGGTAGTGCGCGGAACAGGGACCAGCCGCCGACGCCGTGCTCACCGGACTCGGCGGGGTGGCGGTGACCGTCGGCGGCGGGTTCCTCATTACCGATCTCCTCAACTACGAGGTGCGCGCGGTGTCAGTCGGCTAGCCCGAAGTTCCCGCGAGTGATGCACGTCCTAGTCGCATCCAGCCTGCATTACCCACCATGCCATCGCTCGATCTGCGGCATGTGCGGTAGTCCTGGCCGAAGCCGGCAGACCGTAACGCGGCAGGCGGACCCGTTCTGGGCATGCCGCCGTTGTCAGCCGCTCCGAGTGGCGGAGCCCGATCGGCGTATGGTAACGCTACGTAGCGCTCGCTGCGGTGGGTCGTGGAACGGTTGGTGGAATGGCTCGCAGGACAATCCCAGCGTGGTGAGTGCCATCAGTGCGATGATCCGTGCCATCGGTGCAGCTGGCGCGTGCGGAGCATGGGGCCGTGCTTCTCATAATCCGCCGGCCGTGGGTTCGAGTCCCGCCCGCCCCACCTGCTGTTATACGTGAAATCCGGCACTGCTCGTGGAATGGTTCGTGGAACCCATGCCGGCGGTACCGGGCATGGTCGCGGTCACGCCGAGAGCCCCTTCCCGGTCACGCAGAGCAACCGCCGTGCGGGTCTGGCATGCCGAGGTGTACGCCG
>JASHVM010000162.1:0-3210 GCA_030044595.1 Streptosporangiaceae bacterium | reverse complement strand
GCGGCCGGGAAATGGCGCTCCCTGGCGTCCGGGCCGCTGGCGGCGCGCAGCTTCCGGCTGCTGACCGCGGGGCAGTTCGCGTCCACGATCGGGGATTACTGCTACGCGGTGGCGCTGCCCTGGCTGGTGCTATCGACCCACGGCGGGCCGATCCTGCTCGGCGCGGTGCTCGCCTGCTACGGGGTACCGCGCACCGTATTGATCCCGGTGGGCGGGGTCCTGGCCGACCGGATCGGACCGCGCACGCTGATGCTCGCGGCGGACGCGGCTCGCTGCGCGCTCCTCGCGGTGCTGGCGGTGCTGGCCGCGAGACACGTCGTCTCGCTGGCCGCGCTCGGACCCGTCGCCGCGCTGATCGGCGCCGGGGAGGGCCTGTTCTTGCCGGCGTCGTTCGCGATCATGCCGTCGCTGCTCGACAACGAGCGGCTCGCGGCGGGCAACGCGCTGTCCAGCGCGGCCGTGCAGGCCGGGTCGCTGCTCGGTCCGGCGCTCGGCGGCGCCCTGGTCGCCGTGACGAATTCGTCGGCCACCGCCTTCGCCGTGGATGCTGCCTCGTTCGCCGTGTCGGCGCTGAGCCTGCTGCTGATCCCAGCACGGCCCGCGAGCGGGTCTGCTACCGCGGTCGCGATGGAGGTGGCCGGGACCAGCCGGAGCGTGGCCGCGAGCGCGGACGGGGCAACGGCCGAGGACGGGGCAACGGCCGAGGACGGGGAACGGGAAGGGAGCGGCGGCGGGCTGGTCGCGCTGCTGAAGAGGTCGCGGGCGCTGCAGGTCATCCTGGTGGTCGTTGTCGCGGCCAACCTGGCCGGCGGCGGGATGGGCGAGGTGGCCCTGCCCTCGCTCGCGCACGCCCGGTTCGGGGCGGCCGGCTACGGCGCGCTGCTCGCCTGCCTGGCCGCCGGAGGAATCATCGGCACGCTCGCCGCGGTCCGCACCGGCGGGCTGCGGCGGCCGGCCGTCTTCGCTTCGGCGGTGTTCTTGTTCGAGGCGGCCGCGATAGCCCTGATCCCGTTCCTGGGCGGAGAGGCCGGCGCGGCGGCGGCGCTATTCGTGGTCGGCGCCAGCAACGGCCTGGGCAACGTCACGTTCCTGACCGTCCTGCAGAAGTGGGCGCCCCCAGACCTGATCGGCCGGGTAATGAGCGCGCTGATGCTGTGCGCGTTCGGCACCTTCCCGCTGTCGGTGGCGATCGGCGGGGTGCTGGTCCGCCACTTCGGCTGGGCGCTGTTCTTCCCGGTGGCCGGCGGCCTGGTGGCGGCGGCCGTCCTGGGCGGGCTGACCCAGCAGGAGTTCCGGGCCTTCGGGGCCGCCGGAAACGCGAGCTACGCCGACGCGTCGGCGGCGGTAAAGGAAGTGCGGGCGGTCGGCTGATACCACCGTCCGTTCGGGAAAACAGGAAGACACGAGCCGGGAACGGCGGGAAGGCCGGGTACGGCGGGAGGCACGCGGGTTTCAGGCGGCGCTGGGCTCGCGCAAATAGGCGGCCCACTGGGGGTCGCCGTCATGGTGAGCGCCCACCAGCCTCCAGTGGGCGCCGCGTGGTACCGCGGGCGGCACCGCCAGTGTCCAGCCGAGTTCGGCGAGCAGCCGGTCGGCCTTGCGGTGATTGCAGATCGTGCAGGAGGCGACGCAGTTCTCCCAGACGTGCTGGCCGCCGCGGCTTCTCGGCACCACGTGGTCGATCGTCTCCGCACGGCGGCCGCAGTAGGCGCACCGGTAGTTGTCCCGCCGCATCAGCGCTGCCCTGGTCAGCGGCACCCGATTGCGGTGGGGAACGCGGACGTAGCGGCAGAGCCTGATCACCGACGGCGTGGCCAGCGCGACCGACGCCGCGTGCAGGACCGTCCCCGCGGCGTCCTCGTGGACGACCTCGGCCTTACCGCAAAGTACCAGGCAGACGGCGCGGCGCAAGCCCACGGTGGTCAGCGGTTCATACGTCACGTTGAGCAACAGCACTCGCCGCACCCGCACCTCCCGCTGGCGCTGACCGTCTAACAGTGTGTCCCTGGTGCACGCACGCAATAAGCGTACAAGGTCGCCGGCCCCAACATCCGAATAGACACCGTAAGGTGCGGTCATGGACGAGTTGGGCTATCCGCAGGCACGCAGGCTCGACCTGACCGAGGACGTCCTCGGGTACCAGGTCAGCGATCCCTACCGCTGGCTGGAGGACGCCTCGAGCGCCGAGCGGGCGGACTGGCTGCGGGAGCAGGCCGACTTGTTCCGCGCGCAGCGCGAGACGTGGCCCGGGCGGGACGAACTGGCCGGGAAGGTACGCGAGCTGCTGCACGTCGGCGCGGTGGGCACGCCAATCTGGCGCGAGGAGCGGTGCTTCTTCACCAGGCGGGACCCGGGGCGGGAGCACGCCGTGCTGTACACGCAGCCGGCGGACGGCCCGGTCGAGGTCCTCCTCGACCCCACGGCCATCGACCCCTCCGGCCTGACCACGCTGGACTCCTGGCAGCCGGACAAGGAAGGGCGGCTGCTGTGCTACCAGCTTTCCGAGGGCGGCGACGAGGAATCCCTGCTGCGGGTGCTCGACGTCGGCACCGGTTCGGTGCTGGACGGGCCGATCGACCGGTGCCGGTACTCCAACGTGGCCTGGCTTCCCGGCGGCAAGGCCTTCTACTACACCCGCAGGCTGCCGGCGTCGGAGGTCCCCGCCGGGGAAAGCCAGTACCACCGGCGGGTCTACCTGCACCAGGTCGGCACCCCCGCCGACGACGACGTGCTGATCTTCGGCGCGGGCCGGGACAAGACCGACTACTACTCGGTCTCAACCAGCCGGGACGGGCGCTGGCTGGCCATCTCGGTGTCGCGCGGCACCGCGCCGCGCAACGACCTGTGGCTGGCTGACCTGTCCGAATCCGACCCCGCGTCGCCTGAGCTGCGCGTCGTCCAGGAGGGAGTCGACGCGCAGACCTCGCCGCGGGTGGGGCGGGACGGGCGGCTGTACCTGTTCACCGACGCCGACGCGCCGCGGGGCAGGATCGCGGTGGCTGATCCCTCGGCTGCCGGCCTGGCCGACCGCGGCAGCTGGCGGGACCTCATCGGTGAGGATCCCCAGGCGGTGCTGCGCGCGTACGCGATCCTGGACGGGGCGGAGCTGCCGCGGCCGGTGCTGATCGCGGCCTGGACCAGGCATGCGCTGAGCGAGATCACCGTGCACGACCTGTCGACCGGTACGCGGCTGGCGGTGGTTCCGCTGCC
>JASHVM010000161.1:0-3502 GCA_030044595.1 Streptosporangiaceae bacterium | reverse complement strand
CCGCTCGGCCCACGGCAGGGCTCCCAGGCTGTCGAAGCCGTCCCGGGCCGCCCGCAGCAGCTCACGTGCTTCTTGGATCTGCTTGCGCCGTCTCAGCCGGGACCCGAGCATCAGCTGCATCCGGCTGCGCTCGAACGGCCAGCTGCCTACGTCGCGGTCCAGCGCGTCGCGGATGCGCTGCTCGATAAGCTCGTCGGGAGCCAGCAGTGCATCGGCGTAGGTCACGTTCATTCGCAGCGTCGGCACGACCAGCTTCGGCGGCAACCGTGAGGTCAGTTTCTGGATCATCTCGCGAGTACGATCGACCCGGTCGCACTGGACCGCGGCGTACGCCAGATGCGACAGCGACCACAAGGCCTGGTACGGACTTGAGCCCGGGTCGGCCTTGCGGTGCAGTCGGCTCAGGTAGTCCCAAGCTGCGGAGAAGTTGCTTTCTGCTGCCGCCGCAGTGGCCCGCGCAAGCAGCGTTATCGCCACCACGTTGGTCATTCGGCTGGGGACAGCGATCCGCTCGGCGCGATCGGCCGCGGGCGCCGCCTCGGCTAGCTCCCCGCGCAGGGCCGCCACCATGGCCCGGCCGGCGAAACCGGCCGCCAGCCACTCCGCCTGACCGGATTCCTCGGCCAGCCGGCAGCCTTCCTCCGCCAAGGGCATGGCCGTCGACCACTGGCCCCGCCGCAGCCCCGCCCACGCCTGCATCACGACCGCCCGGGCGAGGACCTGAAGCCGCCCCTCAGCGCGGAGCCGTGGCACGGCGTCGGCGTAGAACATGTCGGCCCGCTCGAAGTCCCCGATGCAGGACGCGGCATGGCCCAGGGTATAGACAGTCACCGAGTCCAGATCGGTAGTAACCACGGCGCGCATGATTTCGGTTACGGCCGAGGAGCTGGCAATCGGATCGGCGTAAGCCAGCAGGATGGCGCGCTGCGGGTCGCCCAGCCAGTCCGCCGTATCCGTGACGAGTCTCGCTATGGTGCGGGCCACGGCGTTTCCCGGTTCACGCATCCAGCAGCGGTACGCCGCCGAGCGGAGGAACCATTCTGCAAGCGGTTCGTCGCCGAGCCGACGTGACCGCTCGGCCAGGCCGATAAGGGCCTGGATCCGGGCGACTCCGCCGCCGGCGCCAGCATCGGCCATCTCGCCAAGCTCTTCGAGTAGGAGACGTGTGTGCTCGTCGTCGGCCAGCAGAGCCAGGACGGCGCGGTGCGCGTCCCCGACATCGGCCTGGCCGAGCTCGTAGGCGAGGACCGCCGCCCCGAACAGGTACCGGCGCTTGTCCGGCACCGAGGTCGTGAGCTCTGCAGCGCGGGCCAGCGTGGGCACCGCGGCCGAGACGGCACCGCGTCCGACGGCTCGGACGGCGACCAGCTCAAGCTCGGCGGCCAGGGCCTCGTCGTGCCCGGTCGCCGCCTGGGCGCGGTGCAGGATTCCCCGGTCGGTGCCGGGGCCCACGGCTCGCGCCAGCGCCAGGTGCCCAGCCGCCCGGCTGCTCGGCGACGCCAGGTGATACACGGCCGATCGCATCAGCGGGTGGCGGAAACGCAGTTCACCGTCCGACAGCTGGACGAGGCCCGCGACAATGGCCGGCTCCAGGACCTCTAGATCCGCCGGGCCGCCCGCGGCGCCAAGCGCATCGAATAGTTCCGGCAGCGACTGTGAGTCGTGCAGCGCCAGCAGGGTGAGAGCGGTCCGGGCCGCAGGCGGCAGGCGCTCGACACGTGCGGCGAAGGCGGCCTGAAGGCGCTGGGTGAGCGGCAGCCACTCGGAACCGCCCGCTGACCGCGACGTCAGGCTGGCCGTCTTCGGCAACTCCACCAACGCGAGCGGGTTGCCCTCGGCGACCCGGAGCACCCCGGCCTGGGTCGCGCTGCTGAGGCCCGGCGCGACGGAGACCAGTAGCCGGCGCGAGTCGCCGGCGGCGAGCGGCTCCAGGTCGAGCACGCAGCCGACGGCGCCCTGGAAGGGGTCGGGTTCGTCGTCCCGGGTCGTGGCCAGCAGCACAACGGGGTCGCGCTCGAGGCGCCGTCCGATAAAGCTCAGCACGCCGACCGTCGCTGGATCCAGCCACTGCAGGTCCTCGGCCACCACCAGCAGCGGCTGCTCGGCAGCCGCGTCGGCCAGCAGGTCCAGGGTCGCCATGGCCAACGCGAATGGCTCAGGTCGCGAACCAGAGATGATACCGAAGGCAACCCGCAGAGCCGCCTGCCTAGGCTCCGGGATCAGGTCAGCCAAAGGCAGCAACGGCTGAAGAAGCTGGTAAAGCCCGGCCATGGCCAGCCCCGTCTCCGACGAGTTGCCAGCCGTCCGCAAGATCCGCCTGGACGGGCCGACCCGCCGCACGGCCTCGTCGACGAGCGCTGTCTTGCCGATGCCGGCCGGTCCCCGGACCAGGATGGCAGTGCCGACCTCCCAGTCGGCCAGGCGGGCGGCGATCAGGGCCAGCTCGGGATCCCGGCCAAGGAGCAGGCCGCCGCGAGCATCGCCGTTCGCTCCCACCACGACTACCGAGTATCCCATCCCGCCGTCGCAGAGGAATCGATCGATTCCCCAGACACACGGGCAGAGCTCGCCATCGAAGGAACGCCGAGACAGGGCGCGGCCTGCTCTTGCGTAGCACCACGGAGGCTTCCGCCGAAGCGCGGCCACCGGGTGCTGCGAGTACGTGGCAAGGGCACCAAGCTGGTCCTGGTCCCGCCGCCGCCAGCGGTCGGCCGGGCCGTAGGCCAACGCCGCCCGCGTGCCGATCCGCCTTATGCTCGGGCATCGGCTCTAGAGGGATCAGCGCGCTTGAGGTCTCCTCTCTTCGGCCTTCGCTGCGACCAACTCCATCTCGAAGAGGCCCGAGCCAGTCCCTAGGCCGCATCCGCGGCCGCGATCACCCGCGGCGGAGCGTCGCTTACGCCGAGCAGGGCTGGACGGCGAAGGAGCACCGCCGACGCCAGAGCGCCCAGTGCGCACACCACCGCGCCGACGATGAGCGCGGTGTGGAGGCCGTGGACGTAGGCGGAGGCCGAGCCCGTCTCGAGCGCGTCTCGGGCCGGGATGAGAACGCCGAGGACCGCGATCCCCATGGCGATCCCGGTCTGGCGAAATGCGTCGTTCACTCCTGCTGCAAGGCCGTTGTCCCGGCCCGAGACGCTGGCCAGGGCAACGTGGGCGACGGCCGGGTTGAACACTCCGGTGCCGACGCCGGCGAGGACCTCGCCGAGCAACAGCACCGTCCACGATGAGCGGACGCCGGCCATCGTCATCGCGAGAAGCCCCAATGCCACAACGACGAGGCCTCCTGCGATCATGGTCCGGAACGACACCCGTCCGACGAGCTGGGCGCTCGCCCCCGAGACGATGAACAGCAGCACCGTCGAGGGCAGAATCGCCAGCCCGGCCTGGATCGGCGACAGGTGGAGGATGCCCTGGAGGTAGAGGGTGAGGTAGAAGAAGACCGCGAAGAACGAGGCCGAGATGGCGAAGGCAGCCACCTGTGCGCCGCTGAAGGCCCGGT
>JASHVM010000160.1:0-14892 GCA_030044595.1 Streptosporangiaceae bacterium | reverse complement strand
GCACCCACTGCGTGAACATGGACATGACGTGCTTCCCGGCCGGCGCCAGGGAGTCGTCGAACACGCTCGGGATGCAGATGTCGGCGAACGGCAGGTCGGCCGGAGCTCCCGAGACGGCCTGCTGGAACGCGGTCTCGATGTCGTCGAGCGACTCGGCGAGCACGATCGTGCCGCCGTAAACCGACGGATCGGGCTCCGGGTGGCTGGCGAAGGTCGGTAGCCGGTCCAGCGCCAGGTTGATCTTGACGGTTCCGCTGCGGCTGCGCCAGCCGCGGATGTCGGCGACAAACCCGCCGGGCAGTTCGGCCGGGTCGAGGAGCCGCAGGAACGAGATCTGCGGGTGCGCGGTGGTGACCACGACCGGCGCGTCGATTGACTCCCCGTCGGCCAGCGTCACTCCGCTGACCCGGCCGTCGCGAGTGCGGATGCGTGCCACCTCAGCGCCGGTCCTGACCTGGGCCCCGAACATCCGTGCCGCCCGGGCCAACGCCGCCGTCACCGCCCCCATGCCGCCCCGCGGGAACCCCCAGGCGCCGGAGTGCCCCGCGGTCTCGCCGATGTGGTGGTGCAGCATTACGTACGCGGTCCCGGCCGAACGCGGCCCGGCCCACGTCCCGATCACCCCGGACACCGACAGCAGCCCGCGCATCGCGTCGCTTTCGAAGTACCCTTCGAGCAAATCCGCGATGCTGCCGGTGAGCAGCCGGGTCACGTCGACCGCGGCCCGTTCGTCGACCGTCCGCAGCTGGGCCAGCAGCAACGCCTGCCGCAGCAGGTCCTGCGGACGCCGCGACCCGAGCCGCGGCGGGATCTGGTGCAGCAGCGGCCCGAGTACCCGCCCGAGGCCGGCCAGGTATTCGGAATAGGCGGCGTAGGCGTCGGCGTCCCGCGCCGAGAACCGCGCGATCTCCGTGCGCCGCCGGACCGGGTCATCCGGCAGCCGCAGGTACCGCCCGTCCGCCCGGGGCGCGAAGTACGGTCCCTGCGCGTACACGTGGTACCCGTGCTGTTCCAGCCGCAGGTCGCGCACCAGACCCGGCGGCAGTAGCGAGACCACGTACGACAGCGACGTCACCGTGTAGTCCGGCCCGAACGGATGCTCGCTGACCGCGGCGCCGCCGACCACCTCGCGTCGCTCGCACACGACCGTCCGCAGGCCCGCACGCGCCAGGTAAGCCGCCGCGACCAGTCCGTTGTGCCCGCCGCCGATCACCACCACATCCGCGTGTCCCGTCACCGCCAGCCTTCCTTCCGTACGTCGTCTCCAGCTGACGTTACGGGATCGCGGTGAACGGTCCCGTCCTGGATGATGCTTAGATGGCCCTACCCCGAACGGAGCACCCCATAGTGAACAGCCGCCAGGAACCCACGGTCATCGCGGTCGCGCAGCTCAGCATCACGATCGGCGAGCCGGACGTCAACCGGGCGGCGGCGGCCGACGCGGTGGCCGAGGCGGCCGCCGCCGGAGCTCGGCTGGTGGTACTGCCCGAACTATGTGATTCCGGTTACGTCTTCGGCACCGCGGCCGTCCAGGCGCAGGCCGAAGCCCGCGATCTCGCTTCTCCCGCTGCCGACAACGTGACTCTCCGCCGCTGGCGTGACCTGGCCGCCGAGCACGAGCTGGTGATCGTCGGCGGGTTCTGCGAGCTGGGCGCCGACGGCAACCTGTACAACAGCGCGGCCGTCGTCGACGCGTCAGGTACCAGGGCCGTCTACCGCAAGGCGCACCTGTGGGACGCGGAAAAGCTCGTCTTCACCCCCGGCGAGGCGCAGCCGCCAGTGGTGGACCTGGGGTTCGGCCGGGTCGCGGTGATGATCTGCTACGACTTGGAGTTTCCCGAATGGGTCCGGCTGCCGACGCTGGCCGGCGCCGACCTCATCGCCGCGCCCGTGAACTGGCCGGCGACTCCCAGGCAGCCGGGGGAGCGCCCGCCCGACGTGATCGAGGCCCAGGCCGATGCCGCCGCCAACGGCATCTTCCTGGCGGTGGCCGACCGCTGCCGTACCGAGCGCGGCGTGTCCTGGACCGGCGGCTCGGTCATCGTCGGCCCCAACGGTTACCCGCTGGCCGGGCCTGTTCTCGACGACCTTCCCGCGGTGCTCGCCGCGCCCTGCGACCTGAAGCGGGCCAGGAACAAGAGCCTCGGCGGCGACACCGACCGCCTGGCCGACCGCCGTCCCGAGCTGTACTCGGGGGTGGCGGCTGGGCGCGGTACGCCGACGCCGGATCAGCGCGTCGCAGCGGCCAACGCGCACTGGGCGGCGCGCTTCGTCGCGAACGGCACCGCTTACTCCGATTTCCAGGCCACCGTGGGCCGCATCGCCGTCTGGGACGACTGGTGCCGTGAGTGGGGCCGCACCGCCCGGCGTTACGAGCAGGTGGCCGAGACCGCGGAAGAGTCCGGGCGGGCGACGACCGCCGGCGAGGCCTGGCGGCGCGCCGCGCTGTGCTGGCACTGGGGCAAGTTCGTCTTCGTCGATCACCCGGACGAGCAGCGCGCGGCGCACGAACGCACCGTGGCCAGCTTCCGCCGTGGCGCCGGGACCCTGACCCCGCCTGCCGAGCTGGTCCGCGTTCCGTACGCCGGCACCGCGCTGGCGGCGTATCTCCGGGTTCCCGCCGCGGGCGGGCGGTATCCCGCGGTGATCATGATGCCCGGCCTTGATTCGGTGAAGGAGGAACTACAGGCCACCGCCGAGTACATGCTGAACCGCGGCCTCGCGGTGATCGCCGTCGACGGACCCGGCCAGGGCGAGGCCGAATACGAGCTGCCTATTGAGCCCGCCTACGAGCGGGTGACCGCGGCCGTGGCGGACTACCTGCAGGGCCGCGACGAGATCGACCCGGAGCGGATCGGCGGATTCGGGGTGAGCCTGGGCGGGTACTACGCGGCCCGGTCTGCGGCCTACGAGCCGCGGCTGCGGGCGGCGGTGGCGCTGGCCGGCCCGTACCGGTGGGACCTGGACTGGGACACCCTGCCGCCGCAGACCCGGGCCACCTTCGAGCGCAGGTCGGGCGCGGGCAGCCCGGCCGAGGCCCGCGAGCGGGCCTCCGCGCTGACCCTCGAGGACGCCGCCGCGCGCATCACCTGCCCGCTGCTGGTCGCCCACGGCGGCCGGGACCGCCTCATCCCTCCGTACCATGCCGAGCGCCTCGCCCGCGAGGCCCCGGGTGCCGAGCTGATGCTGGACCCGGACGGCAGCCACGGCCTCACCAATCACGCCTTCGAGTCCAGGTCCGCGATGGCGGACTGGCTCGCAGCCCACCTCTAGGGTTCCCGGTCGGCGTCCTCCCGCTCCGTCAGCGTCTCGCCGGCCTGGCCCAGCAGGGCCAGGCCGAGACCGGAAGTCTGGTACAGCACGGTGCGCCCGCTGCGCTGGCGGTCCACCAGCCCGCCGCGGTGCAGCACGGCGAGGTGCTGCGAGATAGCGCTCGCCGTGACGCCCAGGCGGCGGGCCAGCGCGGTGGTCGTCGCGGGCGAACGCAGCGCGACGAGCAGCCGGGCCCGCGGCCCGCCGAGCAGCAACTCGACAGCCTCCTCACGCTCGTCGGCCCGGTCGGACGCGGGCAGGCCTGGCCCGCCCTGCCACACCGTCGCCGTCCCCCGCGCCGGGTACGCCAAGGCGGTCTGGGTGCTCGTCGCCTTGCTCACCGAGACTTCCGGCCAGTTGAACACGCTCGGCATGAGAACGACCCCGTCCGGTCCCAGCGTGATCCGGAAGCACGACGGGCCTTCGTCGGTATCGGTGAGCGTGAGCGTGCCCTCGGACCAGCGCAGGTCGGGGTGAAGATCGCTGAACAGTGACCGGGCGCCGCCGCCGGCCAGCAGCCCGGCCCGGTACGCGATGTCGGCGTCGAGCACAGGGCGGATCCGCTCCCAGTGCGGCAGGATGAGTCGGTCGTGGCACTCGGCTAGTTCGGCCGCTATTTCCGCCAGCGATTCCTGCGGTCGCTCGGCCAGTTCCGTCGCGCTGTCCGGCCACGGGCGATGGCCGAACACGCGGCCGAGGCTCGCCCGCACCGCCTCGGCCGGCGCCGCGCACATCCGGGCCAGCTCGGCGTCGATGCTGGGCGACCTCAGCGCGGGCGCCGGGACCAGGAACTCGGGATAGGTGGGCAGGCCGTTCACGACGAGCGGCCACAGCCGAGGCAGCCGCAGCGGCCGCCGCTCAAGCCGCGCCCTGGCCCAGCGCAGCCAGGGCAGGTTGACCGCGGGCGGGCAGGGCAAGGCCAGCAGCTGGACGGCCTTGAGGGTCTCGTACAGCGGCGAGGTCGCGAATCTGGTCGCGGCGAGATCCGCCACGTCCAGTTCCAGCACCAACAGCATGCCGCCTCCCGAACCGTCAGCTTGCCGGGCCTGGCCCATAGGCGCCAGGATTTAGCCCATGACTTAACCGTAGCCCGGAGTATCCGGTCTCGCGCACCCTGGCCACCGTGGCGCAAGCATCAGGGACCGAGACCAGAGCCGGGGCAGGCCACCGGCCGACACTGGGCCGTTATTACTGGCGGATGTGGTGGGCCAACGCTGTCAGCAGCACCGGCGACGGCGCATTCGTGGCCGCACTGCCCTTGCTGGCCGTGACGATCACCAAGGATCCGCGGCTCGTCGCGGTGGTGACCGCCGCGATATATCTGCCCTGGATGGGGCTCTCGCTGCCGGTCGGCGCCCTGGTGGACCGCTACGACCGGGCCGCGCTCATGTGGCGCGCCCAGGCCGCGCAGGCGTTGGTCGTGGCGGTCGTGGCGGTCCTGATCGTCTTCCGGCAGGCGAATATCGCGGTCCTCAGTGGGGCGGGCCTGCTGCTCGGCAGCGCCGAAGTTGTCTTTAGCAACGCCGCGCAGTCCGTGCTCCCCGAACTGGTGCCGCCCGAATTGCTGCCCAAGGCCAACGGCAGCCAGCAGATCAGCCTGACGGTGGGCGAGTCGTTCCTCGGTCCGCCGATCGGCAGCCTGCTGTTCGCCGCGGCTGCGGCGCTGCCGTTCGGGCTGGACGCCGCCTCGTTCGCCGCCTCGTCATCGCTGGTGGCCACCCTGCCCAGGTCCGCCAAGGGTGCTAAAGGTTCTGGCCGAGCTAAGATCCGAGCCCAGGTCGCGGAGGGGCTGCGCTGGCTGACCAGGCACCGCCTGCTGCGCGTGGTCGCCGTGCTGCTCGGCGTCTACAACTTCGCCAACCAGATGGGCCAGGCCGTCCTGGTCCTGCTGGCCACCCAGACGCTGCACGTCAATACCCGTGGCTACGGATTCCTGCTGGCCGCGACCGCCGCTGGCAGCGTGCTCGGCGGCCTGGTCAGCCCGGCGCTGACCCGCCGGCTGGGCATTCTGCCCTCGCTGGTCATCGGCGGAGCCATCGACGCCGCCGTCTTCGTCGGCATCGGGCTGTCCCCGGACGGGGCCGTGGCCGCACTCATGCTGGCCGGACAGGGATTCGCCGTCACGATGTGGAACGTGGTGACCGTCAGCCTGCGCCAGCGGATTGTCCCCTCCGAGCTGCTCGGCCGGGTCAACAGCGTCTACCGCATGCTCGGCTGGGGTCTGATGCCGATCGGCGCGCTCGCCGGCGGCTTCGTCGCGCACGCGGCGGGCCTGCGCGCCCCCTATATCGTCGCCGGTCTCCTCTGCGCCCTGTCCATGCTCGCCGCCCTCCCCTTCCTACTGGCCGCCGACCGGCCCGCAGCCTGAACCGCGGCCCGAGCCCGCGGTTTGGTCCCGAGCCCGCGGGGTTAAAGCGATCCTGACGGGCAGGAATAGCCAGAAGAGCAATGCCCAACTATTCTAATCGAAATTGTAGGTGCAGAATCCTGGAGGCCCGCGTGGCCATGCCCGACTTCCTGGTGATCGGCGCCCCTAAGGCGGGCACCACGGCGCTGCACGTCGCGCTGGCCGGCCATCCGGGGCTGTACATGTCGGCCATCAAGGAGCCGAAGTTCTTTCTCTCCGACGGGCCCCCGCCGACCCGCGGCGGGCCCGGGGATGTGCTGACCTACCGCGAGCACGTATGGCGCAAGCAGGATTACGAGGCGCTGTTCGATCCGGCTCCGCCCGGGACGCTGCGCGGCGAATCGACTCCGCTCTACCTGTACGACCGCGCCGCGATGCGGCGGATCCGGACGGCGCTTCCCGGCGCCAAGCTGATCGTGATCGTGCGCGACCCGGTGGAACGGGCGCACTCGAACTGGACCCACCTATGGTCGGCGGGCCTGGAGCCCATCGGCGACTTCGTCCGAGCCTGCGGCGAGGAGGAGCGCCGGATCGCCGCGGGCTGGGCGAGCTTCTGGCACTACGTCGGGCTCGGCCGCTACGGGGAGCAACTCCAGTACTTGTTCACGCTGTTTCCGCGCGAGCAGGTTCTCGTCCTGCGCTACCGGCTGCTCGTCGACCAGCCCGCCCAGACGATGGACCGGATCTGCGCGTTCCTCGGCGTCGAGCAGGGCGTCCTGGCCGAGATACCACGGCAGAACGTCACCTCGCACCCGGAATCCACGCTGGCCCACCGGGTCGTCTCGGTGGCGCAGCGGGCAGGTAACGCGGTGGGCGGCCGGGTCCCCGGCCTGACCGCGGCCACCCTGACCGGTCCGCTCGAGCGTTTCCTGCAGCGTCACAGCCGCGAGCGCCAGCCGCTCAGCTGGGAGCAGCGCCAGCAGCTCATCCCGCGCTTCGAGGCGGATATCGACCTACTCGAAGACGTCCTGCGCGAGGACTTCCAGGACTGGCTCGGGCCGCGAGACCGCTCGGGTGGCATGGTGGGCAGCAGGCCCTCCGGCCAGGGCCAGGCCAGGAACGGCCGCCCGGGCTAGCCCCGAACCAGTGGCCTCCTGGGCTAGCCTGAGCGAGTGTGCGGCCCGGCCGTCAACAGCGCGTGCTGGGCGCCGATGAGAGTCGCGGCGCCGTTGATCTCGCCGCTGGCGATCAGGGCAGGGATCTCAGCCAGCCGGATCCAGCGGACGGCTTCGGTCTCGTTCGCGTCCGGTACGCCGACCCGGTCCGCGCCCCGCGCCAGGTACAGCTCGTGAGGGCTGTCGGCGGTGCCGGGCGTGGGCTGGAAGGTCAGCACGTGCTGGAGGGAGCGGGGCCGGTAGCCGGTCTCTTCACGCACCTCACGGGCGGCCGCGGACAGGCCGTCCTCGCCAGGGTCGACGTAGCCGCCGGGCCACTCACCCGATCAGAGTGGATGGTCCAGCGGGTACGCTCCTCAGCTCGGGTCACACGGCGAGGCTACCGGCGTTGGCCGGCAGACCAGGGCACCGGCCAGCGCCTTCCCCAGGTGCGACGGGCCGCCCGGAACGCGAACGTAGTCACAGCGATCCTGTAGCTGCCGCTCCTGTCGAGGAGCAACACCGGACCAGGAGGTTTGCCGATGGTTCCACCTCACCAGCCAGGCCAAGACGTTTTCACGTGGGTGCGGCCCGAAGATATCGACTGGGAACCGTTCGAGGCGTTCCCGCCTTCGGCCCGACTCGCTGCCGTGGTCGGTCACCCGTCAGAGCCCGGTCCCTACGTGGTCAGGGTCAAGGTGCCGTCCGGCGTGAAGCTGATGCCGCACAGGCATCGGGAGGATCGGGTCTACACCGTCATGTCCGGTGTTTTCTACATCGGCCTGGGGGATCAGTTCGACGGTGCCAAGCTGGAGGCGCACCCGCCGGGTAGCGTCATCGTTCTGCCCGGTGGCACATCCCACTTTCACTGGGCGAAATCCGGCGAGTACGTCACCCAGGTAACAGCGATCGGGCCGATTAGCCTGGAATACGTCAATCCCGAAGACGATCCCCGCAACAGCTAAGCATCTCACCGGGCTCAGCGCTGCTCACCGAAGCTCGGTGAGCAGCGCATGCGATCCGTCCGGCCCGGTCATCTCGTAGTACAGCCGGTGCCGGCCGTCGGGCAGCGGCACGATGTCGAGGTAGCGCAGGCCGCCGCCGTGATACGGCGAGGCCGCGTTCGGGCCGCGGCCGATCGGGGTGAGCGCCGCTGGATCGGCACCCGTCGCCACCCCGGTCCGCTCCTCGAAGTTCTCCGCCGCGCTGGCGCGCCCGTCGTAATAGGCCGTCACCATCCCCGCGCCGAAGTGCACGGCGGTCACCCGCGCTCCCCTGGAATCCCAGCGTCCCGGCGTCCCGCTCAGCGCGGTGCCGTGCCACGTCCAGGCCAGGCCGTCCAGGCTCGTCGCGTACTCGGTGGTCATCTGGTCGGTCTGCTGCGGATCGGCCAGCGGATGGCACGATGCCCACAGGTGCCACCGGCCGCCGTGGTGGCGGAGCACCGGGTCTTTCACGGCAGTCTTGGCGTCGCCGGGCAGGATGGTCTCGCGGCGCCGGGTATCGAACTCGCCGGGGTGAGCAGCCTCGGTCATCTCGACGCGCCAGTGCTTGGTGCCCGCGGTCGCGCAGCTCAGGTAGAGCCGCCAGCGTCCTTCTGGCGTGCGGACCAGGGCGGGCCGTTCTAGTGACTCGGTGGCCAGTTCGGCCTTGCCGATGGTCAGCAGCGTCTCGAACCTCTCGCCGTCGGCCGATCGCGCCACCGCCACCGCGTAGCCGCGGCCCCGGCCGATGGGCCGCCTGAGCCGGTAGGCCAGGAAGATCTCCCCGTCACCCGCCGCCGCGCACGGTGCCCCGGCCCAGTACCCGGGTCCTGCGCCGGGCGGTTCGGCGACTATGACACCACGGCGAGGCCGAGGCAGCAGCACCATGGATCCCCTTCTCAGCTATTCACATCGGAATAATAGATAATCCTAGTGCTTCCGCCTGCGGGAGGCGAGGCAATCAGCCGGCCCTGTCGCTTCTGCTCTCGTGCCGCCAGTCTTGCCCGAGTTCGTTGTCGTGCAGCCTGCGGAGCAGGTGCGCGTAATGATCTAGCCGGTCGGCCGTGCGCCGCATCTCGTCATAGTCATGACCGCTATCGCGGGCGGGTGTTTTCTCCTCGCCGCGCTTGCGAACAATGTGCAGCTCTTCCCGGCTCAGCTCAGAAACCTTGGCCAGCGCCTCCTCGAGATCCACCGCACCTCCTTCCTACCAGCGGACTTCCGGCCAGCGGGCCCCTTCCCGCGCTGGCCAAGCCTACGGTACCCGCCGGCGCGGACCCGGTGACGCCCGGTGAGCTAGTATCCGCGCCGTGGACACCCTGGACGTTCTGGCCAGCAGCCTGCCGGAGGGCGCGGTCGCGGCCGACGCGGAGATCCTACGCGCACGAGCCATCGACTCGTGGGCACTGGCCCTGCTCCGGCGTGTCCGGGGCGACGAGCTCCCGGTGCCGGCCGCGGTGGTCTTCCCGGCCAGCACCGAGGAAGTGGCCACGGTGCTCGCCTGGGCCAGCCAGACGCGTACGGCGGTAATCCCCAGAGGGAGCGGCTCGGGCGTGTGCGGCGCGGCCCAGGCGGCTGCCGGGTCAGTCGTCCTTGACCTGTCCCGCATGGACCAGGTCACCGACGTCGACCTGGTTTCGCAGGTGGTTCAGGTCCAGGCCGGCGTGCGCGGCGACCAGCTGGAAGATGTCCTGGCCGGCCACGGGCTGACGGTCGGCCACTACCCGCAGTCGATCGCCATTTCCACGGTGGGCGGCTGGATCGCCGCGTCTTCGGCCGGGCAGGCGTCCACCGGATTCGGGGCGATCGAGGACGTCCTGCTCGGGCTGACCGCGGTCCTGCCGCAGGGCGCGATCCTGCGCTGTCGCCCGGTACCGCGTTCCGCCGCCGGACCTGACCTGCGGCGGCTCCTGGTCGGCTCCGAAGGCACGCTCGCGGTGGTGACGGAGGCGGCGCTGGCCTGCCGGGCCCGGCCCGCCGGCTGGCAGTGGCTGGCGTTCGGCTTCCCGTCGTTCACGGCGCTGGGCGACGGCCTGAAAGAAGCGGTGCGCGCCGACACCGGGGCGGTCGTCATCCGGGGTTACGACCAGACCGACGCCCAGCTGAGTTTCGCGGCGCTCGGCCACCCCGGCGGCTGCGTGGGGATGCTCGGCTTCCCGGCGGGCCTGGCCGGGCTGGAAGCCAGGGCGGAGCTGGCCGCCGGCCTGCTGCACCGAGCCGGGGCGTCGGCCGAACTCGGCTCCTCGTACGGGGAGCACTGGTGGCAGCACCGCAACGATGCCGTGGACACCTACCTGAAGATCATGGGACCTGACCGCGCGTTCGGCCCGGGGGTGATCGTGGACACGATGGAGGTCGCCGGGCTGTGGTCCGCGGTGCCGCGGCTGTACGCGGATGTCCGCGCCGCCCTGGCCGCGCACTCGCAGGCCGTGGGGTGCCACCTGTCCCACCTGTACCGGTCCGGCTCGTCGCTGTATTTCACGTTCCTGGTGAGCGGGGCTGACGACCACGACGCGGAGGCGCGGTACCTTGCCGCGTGGAACGAGGCCGCGCGAAGGTGCGCCGCCGCGGGCGGAACCCTCACCCACCATCACGGCGTCGGACGGCTGAAGGCCGCCTTCCTGGCCGAAGAGCTCGGCCAGACCGGGACCGATGTGCTGAAGAAGATCAAGGCGGCCGTTGACCCCTTTCACATCCTGAATCCTCAGGTCCTCGTGCCATGACTAGCCGCCGGAGCAGGTCTTGACCAGCCCGTTCGGCCCGCTCGTGGTCATCGCCAACCCCCGGTCCGGGCGGGGGAAGCTGGAGCACAGGCTCCCCCGGATCGGGCGCGTCCTGGCCGACGCCGGACTCGCGTACCGGATCGTGCGGACCACCGGTCCCGGCCATGCCACCGAGGCGGCCCGGGACGCCCTGCGGCGCGGCGAGCGGTACCTGGTCGCGGCGGGAGGCGACGGAACCGTCCACGAGGTAGTCAACGGGATGTTCGCCGGCGACCAGCCGATCGCGGCCGACGCCGTGCTCGGGGTGGTGGCCTCCGGCTCCGGCTGTGACTTCGTACGGTCGTTCAACCTCCCCGGCGACGCCGTCCAGGCCGCCCGTCACCTGGCCGGAGACCGCGTCCGCCCCATCGACGTAGGCAAGATCTCCTGCGCCGACGGCCGCGCGGAGATCACCCGTTACTTCCCCAACATCGCCGAAGCCGGCCTGGGCGGCGCGGTAGTGGCGCGGGCGTCCACGCTCCCCGGGTTCCTCGGGCCGGCCAGGTATTTCTGCGGGTTCTGGCTGAGCCTGCCGGGCTTCCGCCCGGCCACGATCCGGCTCGACGCCGACGGCCAGGCGTACCAGTGGAAAGCTCACAACGTGGTCGTGGCGAACTGCCGGTTCTACGGCGGCGGCATGCAGATCTCGCCGAACTCCCAGCCTGACGACGGCGCGCTCGACGTGCTGGTCATGGTGGGCCCGAAGTCCGATGCCTTCACCACGCTGCCGAAGGTGTACCGGGGCACGCACCTTCCCCACCGCAACATCGTGGAACTGCAGGCCAGCCGGGTGCGGATCGAGACCGACCTGCCGTTCCGGATCGAGGCGGACGGGGAGGTGCTGGGCAGCACGCCGGCCACGTTCGAGGTCATCCAGAAGCCGATCCTGCTGAAGGTGTGACGGCGGGCCCGACCGACGCGTCGCGGGTGGTGAGCCGGGTTCTGCGCACGAAGACGTCCTCGTCGGTCACGGCCATCTCCCGGCTGCGGGCCAGGTCCAGTTCGACCTTCAGCACGGGCAGCCCGTCCACCACCGGCTCGCCGAGCGACGGATCCTGGCCGATCATGCGCGCGGCCGCCAGCCAGTCGTCGCCGTAGCGGCGGACCAGCCGGGATCCCATCCACGCCGGCCAGCCCAGGCGCGCCACCTCGTCCGTGGCCAGCCGCAACGCCTGACCTGCCGGCCCGTGCAGCCCGAGCGGGATGCTCCGCGTCCGGCACCGACCCGCCGATCCGAGCGCCCGGGCCACCAGGTCCACGAGGTCCTCGGCCATGGCGCGGTACGTGGTCAGCTTCCCCCCGGTGATGGTGAACAGGCCAGGCGGTTCGGAGAAGATCACGTGCTTGCGGGACAGATCGGAGGTCCCGGCGTCGCCCTGGTTCAGCAGCGGGCGCAGCCCGGCCCAGGACGCCACCACGTCGCGCTCGGTCACTCCCGGGAAGTTCTGGGCCACCGCCGAGACGATGTAGTCACGGTCGGAGTCCTCGACGACCGGGCGGTCCAGGTCGCCCGTGTAGGGGGTATCGGTGGTGCCGGCGTAGACCCGGTCCCCCCACGGCACGAGGAAGACGTATCGCCCGTCGCCCGCGGCCGACGGAACGACCAGTGCCGCCTTCGTCCGGACCGCACCCGGCGCGAACACCAGGTGGACGCCCTTACTCGGCCGAAGGAGCTCGCTCCCGGAATCCGCGCCGGCCAGGCCCCGGATCCGGTCGGCCCACACCCCGCCCGCGTTGACCGTGGTCCTGGCCCGGATCTCGAACCGCTCGCCGGTGATCTCGTCCGCGACGACCGCCCCGGTCACCCGGGCGCCGCCGAGGAGCCGCCGTACCCGGGCGTGATTGGCCAGCACCGCGCCGAACCCCTGCGCGGCCCGGGCCACCTCGATGGTCAGCCTGGCGTCGTCGGTCCGGCCTTCGAAGTACCGGTAGCCGCTCGGCCGCCCGCCGAGTCCGCCGATCGCCTCCCGGACCTGCTCCGCGTTCACCGGCCGGTGCCGGCCGACGTTCCGGCCGGCCGCCAGCAGCTCGTAACCGGCCAGCCCGAGCCGGTACCGCGCCCGGCTCCGGCGATCGTCCGCCAGCAGGTACATCGGCACCGGCCGGACCAGGTGAGGAGCCAGCCGGAACAAGGTCCCGCGCTCCCGCAGGGACTCATGGACCAGGCCGATCTCGCGGTGCTCCAGGTACCGGAAGCCGCCGTGGATCAGCCGGGAGGAACGCCCGGAGGTGCCCGACGCGAAGTCGTCCTTCTCCACCAGCGCCACCGACAGACCCCGCGAGGCGGCGTCGAGGGCAATGCCCGCGCCCGTGATCCCGCCCCCGATCACCAGCACGTCGAACCGGTGCTCAGCCATCCGGGCCAGGTTGGCCGTGCGGGTCTGGGCCGAGAACGACAACACCACCAGATGGTAGCGCTGGGCGCCGTTTGGCCACCAGGCTGGCACGTTGGCCGGCCGCAGGTGGTGACCGCGCTCATGTAGTGCTGGCGCACCCACAGCGTGATCGCCACGCGTACCGCGACGAACCCGGCCAGCGTGACGGCCGTCGCCGGCCGCGTCCGGGAACTGGCTGGATCCGGCAAGGGGTACGTTGCGCCAACGACACCCTCAGGTGGGGCACGTTGCGCCAACGAGCCCCTTCCTGCTCACCGTAGCCATCACGAATACGGGCCAGAACCGCATTTGTGGCCCTGCCCACGGGCGGCGGGCGTATTCGCCGCCGCGCGTCCTGTCCAGCCGGCGCGCCGCGCGGTTACCGTGGGACAGGACCCTGGGACGGAGGTACACCCCGATGACCGCGAAAAACCGCGCGCTGCTCGTCATCGACATGCAGAACGGCTTCTGCCACCCGGAGGGGTCGTTCGCGAGGATCGGCATGGGCCTGGAGGGCGCGGACGTCGCCGTGCGCAACGCCGCCGAGGCCGTCAGCCAGGCCCGCAGGGCAGCGGTCCCGGTGGTGTTCACCAGGCACCTGTACCGCCCGGGGCGCGCTGACGAGGGCCGGTCGCTCAAGCAGAACAGCCCCGCGCTAGCTGGCGTCGAGGGCCTCGCGGTCGGCTCGTGGGACGCCGACGTGGCGGCCGAGCTCGGCTGCGGCCCGGGCGACATGGTGGTGGACAAGGTGCGCTTCGACGCGTTCCAGTGGACGTCGCTCGAACCGCTGCTGCGCGGCCTCGGCGTGACCGACCTGGTGGTGTGCGGGGTCATCACGAACATCTGCGTGGAGACCACGGTGCGTTCGGCCTTCATGCGCGACTACCCGGTCACCGTGCTGGCCGACTGCTGCGCCGCGAAGACCCGCCGGCTGCACGAGCTGTCGCTCGAGGTGCTCGCGAGCTACCAGCTCGCCGACATCGCCAGCATCACCGAAGGCTTCGACGTCGGAGCCGCGCAGGTCCCTGTCGGCGCCTGAGGGCCTGGTCGGCCAGCCGGGCCACCAGCCTCCAGCCGAGCAGGAACAGCCCGACAAACGCCAGCGCCACTCCGACGAACGCCACCGCGGTGCCCTGGCCCGACACCACCCGCAGCACCATGCCCACCGCCACCGTCCCGAGCCACGCGCCCACGCCCGCCGGCGCCAGCGCGAGCGGCCTACGCCAGGCCCGGGTCCCCAGCCACCCGCACGCCAGCCCAGCCAGGAACGGCCACGCCGTCGAGGCGATGCCGGACAGGCTCTCGCCCTTGGCGTGGCTCGCCCGCCCGATGATTACGAACGCCAGCACGCAGCAGCAGTCGAGGAGCACCGCCAGCCGCACCGCACGCACGCGCCTCAGCGTAGCGCCCGGCGCAGCCGGACCGTCAGCGCTGCGGCTCGATGATCACCTTCAGGCCGGTGCCGCGCGCCGCGTCACCGAACGCCTGTTGCGCCCCGCCCGGCCCGCCCTCCTGCTCACCGCCGCGCCCGGGTCCGCGACGCCCCGTCCGGCCGCGGCGGTCTCCGGCACCGGCTCCTCGCCCACCCGCAGATCCCGACCGCGTGGAGCTTGGCTCCCGCACCCGATTTCCGTCCGTCCCTGTCGCCCTTTTTATCCCGAACGGGCCGTGGCACTTGCCTCCGGTCAGACGTAAAAAAAACCAGTGATCCCCGTCGTGCGGGGACGGGGATCACTGGTCCGGGGCCGCTTGATCAGCCCGCGGTGTCCTAACTGGACCTTAGGCGGCAGGCCCGTTGGCTAGGGTCACGGTCGCGGTGTGCGACTGGCCGGACGAGTCCAGCCAGCTGATCGTGATCGAGTCGCCGGGGTGGTACTTGACCAGCGCCGCGGAGATGTCCTCAGGCGAGGTGACCGACTGGCCGCCCACCGCGGTGATCTCGTCCCCGGCGGTTATGCC
>JASHVM010000015.1:0-14359 GCA_030044595.1 Streptosporangiaceae bacterium | reverse complement strand
ATCAGCGCGACCGCGAGCACCGGCAGGGCCTTGGCGAGTTCTTCGGGCAGGCCGACGGTGTAGATGCTCGGGCCCAGCCCGGCGTTGCTGGCGTGCAGCGCGACCTCCAGCGTGACGGCCAGCGGCACCTGCGTCACCAGCGCGATCACCGTCACCACGATGAGCATCAGCCTGGTCACGTGCTCCGGGCGGATGATGACGCCCAGCAGCAGCAGCCAGGCGACCGCGAAGTACGCGGCGAAGACCCAGGCGACGTGATCGAACGTGCTGGCGCTCGGGTTCAGGCCCAAGATGACCAGCGCGATCGACGGCACGCAGATCAGGACCAGGAACAGCAGGACCGGCCAGCTGCGCAGCGAGTGGTGCCGGATCCAGTCGCCCAGCGGGAGCAGGTCGTTGACCTGTGCCGGGGGTGGCTGCTGAGCCTGCGGGATCGGCGGGTGAGTAGGCATCGTCGTGATCTTCTCCCCTAGGCTGGAGACGCTTGAGCCGACTGGAGACGGAATGGAGGGTACTGGCCATGTGGAACTCGTTCCGCACCGACGCCCGCACCGGCATCACGGCCGGGGTGATCACCTATCCCGGCGGCAACGGGGATGAGATCCACGCTTGGGTCGCCCGCCCGACCGGAGACCAGCCGGTGCCCGGGATCGTGGCGGTGCACCACCTGCCCGGCTGGGACGAGTTCTACCGGGAGTTCTGCGAGCGGCTCGCGCGCCACGGGTACAGCGTGATCTGCCCCGATCTGTACTGCCGTTTCGGCCACGGCACCCCCGACGACGTAGCGGCCAGGGTCCGGTCGCAGGGCGGCGTCCGCGACGACAGCGTGGTGGCCGACTGCGCGGCCGCGCTCGGCTGGCTGAAGGCCCTGCCGTCGAGCAACGGCCGGGCGGGCATCATCGGCACCTGCTCGGGCGGCCGTCATGCCCTGCTGGCCGCCTCGCGGGTGCCCGGCTTCGACGCGGTCGCCGACCTGTGGGGAGGCGGGGTGATCGCGGCCAGGGAGGAACTGTCCGAGGCCCGCCCGGTCGCGCCGATCGACTACACCGCCGAGCTCACCGCGCCGCTGCTCGGGGTGTTCGGCAACGACGACAGGCATCCCACGCCGGAGCAGGTGGACCTGCACGAGGCGGAGCTGAAACGGTACGGCAAGGACTATGAGTTCCACCGGTACGACGGCGCCGGCCACGGCTTCTTCTACTACCACACCCCGATGTACCGGCCCGAGCAGGCGATGGACGGCTGGGAGAAGGTGTTCAGCTTCTTCAGCCGGCAGCTGTCCGGCTGAGGTCCTCGGCCACCTGGCCGGCCCGCAGGGCGGAAAGTCCTTCTCCCGAACGGGCCGTGGTGCGTGCCGCGGGCTACTGCGGGGTCTCCCGGACCACTTCGGCGGCATCCTTGTCGTCGCGCAGGCCCTGGAACCTGGGCTGGCGGAGCAGCCCGTCGTCGGTCCACTCGGCGAAGGCGATCTCGCCGACCAGCCGGGGCTCCACCCAGTGCACGCCCGCGCGCGGCGGGCCGCCGCGCTCGAACGGCGTCGCGTCCCGTTCGAGCGGGTCCAGCAAGCCCCGCAGGCGGCGGAGCATCTGGTTATCGAAACCGGTGCCGACCTTACCCGCGTAGGTGAGCCGGCCGGCGGTGTCGTAGTAGCCGAGCAGCAGCGCGCCTAGGCCCTGCCGGGACCCCCGCGGATCGGTGTAGCCGCCGATCACGAACTCCTGGCCGGCCAGGCACTTGAACTTGAGCCAGTTCCGGGTCCGCCCGGCCTGGTAGGGCGCGTCCGCGCGCTTGGCGATCAGGCCTTCCCATCCCTGCTGGCACGCCGACCGGTAGAACGCCTCGCCGTCGCCCACTTGATGCTCGGTGTACCGCAGCGGGCCGCCGAACGACAGCGTATCCGCCAGCAGCTGCTTGCGGTCCAGTTCGGGCAGCGGGCGGGCGTCACGGCCGTCGGCGTACATCACGTCGAAGATGTAGTAGAAGACGGGGAAATCGGCGATCAGCTTCGCCTCCGGATGCGCGACCCCGAGGCGCTGCTGCAGCTGCTCGAACTTGGTCTGCCCGGCTGCGAAGGCGACGATCTCGCCGTCCACGATGAAACCGTCTGAGCGCTGGGCATCCAGCGCCGCCGCGATCTCGGGAAACGTGGCGGTAACGTCGTGCTGGTTGCGGGTCAGCAGCCGCGCGCGCTGCGACCGGCCGCGGAAGGCCAGGCAGCGTTCTCCGTCCAGCTTGCGCTCGAAGATCCAGGCCGGGTCGGAGAAACGGTCCTTGGTCAGCGTGGCCAGCTGCGGCACCACCCAGGCCGGCAGCCCGCCCGGGTCCGGGGCCGCGGCCGGGTCCGGCGCCGCGGCCGGGTCCGGCGCCGGGTGCCGCACGCTGCCAGGCTGACGCCGCATGTAACCCGGTTACCCCTTTACCTGCCCCGGTAACCATGACGGTGCCGGCTTCACCGGCCAGAGGCCGGACGCCTAAGCTGATGTCCGGCTCGCTCGGTGGACGGAGGCCTACGGAAATGGCGGAGCGCGGCGGTGCGGCGGACCTGATGGTCATCTTCGGCATTACCGGCGACCTAGCCCGGAAGCAGACCTTCCAAGCGCTGTACCGCCTGGAGCGCCGCGCGCTGCTGGACATCCCCATCATCGGTGTGGCCAGCGACGATATCACCACCGAGCAGCTGGTGACGCTAGCTCGCGAGGCCATCGTCAGCTCCGGCGAACGGCTCGACGACCAGGTATTCGACCGGCTCGCCCGCAGGATGTCCTACCTGCACGGCGACGTCACGGACGACGCGCTCTACCGCGGCCTCGCCGCGCTGGTCGGCGCCAGCCAGCGGCCGTTGTACTACCTCGAGATGCCCCCGTCGCTATTCGCCCCGATCGTGGAGCACCTCGGCTCGGCCGGGCTCGTGCGCCACGGGCGGGTCGCGATCGAGAAGCCGTTCGGCCATGACCTGAAGTCGGCGCGTGAGCTCAATGCCCGGCTGCACAAGGTGCTGCGCGAGGACCAGATCCTGCGCGTCGATCACTTCCTCGGCAAGGAACCGGTCATCGAGGTGGAGTACCTGCGGTTCGCCAACCTCGCGCTGGCCCAGTTGTGGGATCGCAACAGCGTTTCGTGCGTACAGATCACGCTGGCCGAGAACTTCGGCGTGCAGGATCGCGGCGCGTTCTACGACCCCGTCGGCGCGCTGCGCGACGTGGTCCAGAACCACCTGTTGCAGCTCCTCGCGCTGATCGCCATGGACCCTCCGGTCGGCGACAGCGCCGGTGACACGCAGGACAAGAAGGTCGAGGTATTCCGGGCCATGCCGCCGGCCGACCCGCAGCACTACGTGCGCGGCCAGTACCAGGGGTACGCCGACACCCCGGGCGTGGCGCCGGGTTCGACCACCGAGACGTACGCGGCGCTGCGGCTGGAAATCGACAACTGGCGCTGGGCCGGCGTTCCCGTCTTCCTGCGGGCCGGCAAAGAGCTGCCGGATCACGTCACCGAGGTACGGCTGGTGCTGCGTCACACGCCCCGGCTGTCCTTCCTCTCGCTGCCGACCAGGACGGATCCTGACCAGATCGTGCTGCGGATCGACCCGGACCCGGGCCTGCGGCTGCGGCTGTCCGCGATGACCGACCAGTCGTGGCGTACGGTCAATCTGGACTCCTTGTTCAGCCGCGAGCTCGGCGAACCGGAGGAGCCCTACGAACGGCTACTGCACGACGCGATCATCGGCGACCACCGGCGCTTCGCCCGAGAGGACAGCGAAGAGCAAACCTGGCGCATCGTGCAGCCGCTGCTTGACAACCCGCCCGAAGTCCGCCCGTACCCGCGCGGCTCATGGGGGCCCGCCGAGGCGGAAGGGCTGGTCCGCGGTTACGCCGGCTGGCAGCAGCCGTGGCTGCCGGTAACGAAAACGGCCCCGTCCTGACCAGCTTGCGCGCGGTCGCCTCATCGGTCGGGCCCAGGCCGAACGACGGGCACCACCGGGCGATGCCGCAGGCACCACACGCGGGCCGGCGAGGATGACAGACGCGACGGCCGTGCCAGATCAGCCGGTGGGAAGCCGCGGTCCAGTCCGCCGGGGGCAGTAGCGCGGCGACGTCGCGCTCGATCTTGTCCGGGTCGGTCTGCGCCGTCCAGCCAAACCGCCGCGCCAGCCGGGCCACGTGCGTGTCCACCGTGATGCCCGGCTTGCCGAAGGCGTCGCCGAGCACGAGATTGGCGGTCTTGCGGCCGACACCGGGCAAGGTGACCAGCTCTGGCAGCGTGTCGGGGACCTCCCCGCCGAAGCGATCGCACAGCGCCTGGCCGAGGGCGATCAGGTTCTTCGCCTTGGTCCGGAAGAACCCCGTCGGCTCGATGATCTGCTCGACTTCCGCCAGATCCGCGGCGGCGTAGTCGGCGGCGGTGCGGTACCGGGCGAACAGCACCGGGGATACCACGTTGACCTGGTGGTCGGTGGTGCGCGCGGACAGGATCGTCGCGACCAGCAGCTCGAGCGGAGAGGTGAAGTTCAGCTCGATACGCGCGTCCGGGTACAGCCGAGCCAGCTCGCGGTTCATCCGGCGGGCTCGGCGGACCAGCGCCGTCGGCGGCTTGGCAGCGGTCGGCACCGGCATCCGCGTCTCCCTTGTGCTGGCATCCGATCCGCCATGGTACGCGCCCGGCCCGGTGTGGGCACGGGGCCGACAAGAGCGGGCGCGGGTCGCGTCTTAGCATGGCAACAGCTGCTCACCGAGGGCAGCACTACTGCACGCTCGCCGCAGCGCACTAGTCGGAGATGAGGCAACGATGGCGAAAGCAGTCGGGATCGATCTGGGTACCACCAACTCGGTGATCGCCGTGAGCGAGGCCGGCAAGCCGACGGTGATTCCGAACGCGGAAGGATCACGGACGACCCCGTCGGTGGTGGCGTTCACCCCGCAGGGGGAACGCCTGGTGGGCCAGATCGCGCGCCGGCAGGCGATCTTGAACCCGAAGGGGACGATCTACTCAGCCAAGCGCTTCATCGGCCGGCGCTTCGATGAGGTCAAGAGCGAGCTGAGCGCCGTATCGTTCGACGTGGTACCCGGGCCGAGCGGAGAGGCTCGGTTCGAGATCCGGGGCAAGCAGTATGCGCCGGAGGAGATCTCCGCGCTCGTGCTGCGCAAGCTCGCCGAGGATGCGTCGAAGTTCCTCGGCGAGAAGGTCACCGAGGCGGTCATCACCGTCCCCGCGTACTTCAATGACGCGCAGCGGCAGGCGACCAGGGATGCAGGCCGCATCGCCGGCCTGAACGTGCTGCGCATCATCAACGAGCCGACCGCGGCCGCGCTGGCCTACGGACTGGACAAGAAGCAGAACGAGACCGTGCTGGTCTTCGACCTGGGCGGCGGGACGTTCGACGTCAGCGTGCTCGACATCGGCGATGGCGTGGTGGAGGTACGCGCGACCGCCGGTGACACGCACCTGGGCGGCGACGACTTCGACCGCCGCATCGTCGACTACCTGGCCGATGACTTCCAGCGGGAGAACGGGATCGACCTGCGCAAAGACCCGCAGGCCCTGCAGCGGCTGTTCGAGGCGGCGGAGAAGGCCAAGGTGGAGCTGTCCTCGGTGACGCAGACGACGATCAGCCTGCCGTTCATCACCGCCGACGCCTCGGGGCCCAAGCACCTCAACACGACGCTGATGCGCTCGACGTTCGACCAGATAACCGCCGACCTGGTGGAGCGCACCAGGGAGCCGGTCCGGCAGGCCCTGTCGGACGCGAAGCTGACGGCCAACGACCTCGACGAGGTGATCCTGGTCGGCGGCGCGACCCGGATGCCGGCCGTGCAGACCATGGTCCGCAGGCTGACCGGCGGCAAGGACCCGAACATGACGGTCAACCCGGACGAGGTCGTCGCCCTCGGCGCCGCGGTGCAGGCGGCCGTGATCAAGGGCGAGGTGAAGGACGTCCTGCTGCTCGACGTGACGCCGCTCTCGCTCGGCATCGAGACGCTCGGCGGGGTGATGACCAAGGTCATCGAGCGCAACACGACGATCCCGGCGCGCCGCGCCGAGGTGTTCAGCACCGCGGAGGACAATCAGCCCGCCGTCGAGGTGGTCGTGCTCCAGGGCGAGCGCGAACGCGCCGCCGACAACCGGGCCCTCGGCCGGTTCCGGCTCGAGAACATCCGGCCGGCCCCGCGGCAGGTCCCCCAGATCGAGGTCACCTTCGACATCGACGCGAACGGGATCCTGAACGTCTCGGCCAAGGACAAGGACACCGGGGCCGAGCAGCGGATCACGATCAGCGAGAGCTCCAACCTGGACCAGGCCGAGGTCGAGCGGATGGTCGCGGACGCCGAGCGGCACCGCGACGAGGACAAGCGTCTGCGCGAGCTGACCGAGGCGCGCAACGTGCTCGACTCCGCCGCGTACCAGGTGGAACGGCTGCTCACCGAGCTCGGCGATACGGTGCCGGTGCACGAGAAGGCCCGGGCCGAAACGCTGGTCGCCGACGCGCGGCAGGCCCTCAAGGACAACGCGCCGCTGGACCGGCTCCGTGACCTCAGTACCGAGCTGCAGCAGGTCTACCACGGGCTCGGCGCGAGCGCCGCGGCCCCGCAGGGCGGCGCGCCCCCGGCCGACGGCGGCGACGACGTGATCGACGCCGAGTTCACCCCCAATGAGTGACATGCCCGGCGGCGCCGAGCCCCGGCCGGGCGGCGGCGAGCCGCCGCGGGCCGGACGGGACCCGGAAGCCGAGAGCGCGGGCGGCGTGGCTACCGTCGCCGATCTGGAGGCCAGGCTCGCCGAGGCCCAGGACCTGAAGCTGCGGGCGCTGGCCGAGGCGGACAACGTGCGCAAGCGGTGTGCCGCACAGGTTCAGCGCGCGCAGGCCGAGGCGCGCGCCCAGGTCGCCAGGCAGTGGCTGCCGGTCGTCGACAACCTCGACCGCGCGCTCGAGCACGCCGCGGCCGATCCGCGCACGATCATCGAGGGCATCCGGGCGGTACGGCAGCAAGCCCTGGGCGTGCTGGGCAGCCTCGGCTACCCGCGGCGTGACGACGCCGGCGCGATGTTCGATCCCGCCCGTCACGAGGCGATCGCATCCCGGGCCGACCCCGGCGCGCCGGCCGGCTCGGTCGTGCAGGTCGTGCTGCCTGGCTACGGCGAGGGAGACCACCAGCTGCGCCCCGCGCAGGTCGTGGTGGCTAAGGCGGACTGATGGCTGAACGTCGCGACTTCTACGAGGTCCTGGACGTGCCGCGGAGCGCGAGCCAAGACGAGATCCAGCGGGCCTACCGCAAGCTGGCCCGCACCTACCACCCCGACGTCAACTCCGATCCCGGAGCCGAGGACCGGTTCAAGGAAATCTCCGAGGCTTACGACGTGCTGTCGGATCCGGAGACCCGGCGCCGTTACGACGCGTTCGGCCCGGACTTCCGGCAGGTGCCGGACGGCGTGGATGCTGAGACCTGGCGCCGCAGCCGCGCTGGCGCGGGAGCGGGGCAGGCCCAAGGCGCCCAGGCCGGCGGGTTCGGCCCGGACCTGGGCGGCGACCTGGGCGGCATCGACATCGAGGATCTCCTCGGCGGGCTGTTCGGCGGCCGGGCGGGCCGGGGCTGGGGCCCGATCCCGGGCGCCGACCAGGAGGCCGGGATCGAACTGACCGTCGAGGAGGCCTACCGGGGCGGCCACCGGTCGGTCACCCTGGAAGGCCCGGATGGCCGGCGGTCATTCGACGTCAGGATCCCGGCCGGGGTGGCCGACGGGCAGCGCATCCGCCTGGCGGGGCAGGGCGGCCGGGGCAGCGAGGGCGCGCCCAACGGCGACCTGTACTTCGTGGTGCGGATCGCGCCGCATCCCAGGTACCGCGTTGACGGGCGCGATCTTTACGTCGACCTCCCGCTCGCGCCGTGGGAAGCCGCGCTGGGCACGTCGGTGGCCGTCGAGACCCCGGGCGGCGAGACGAAGGTCAAGGTGCCGGCGGGGACCTCGAGCGGCAAGCGGCTCCGGCTCCGGCACCGCGGCCTGCCTCATCCGAGGGGCCGGGCCGGCCACCTGTACGCCGAGATCAGGATCGTGGTGCCGGATAAGCTCTCCGACGCGGAGCGCCAGCTCTTCGAGCAGCTGGCCGCCGCCTCCACCTTCGACCCGAGGAGCCGATAGTGGGTTACGCGCTGGTCCGGCCGGTACGCCTCAACCTCGAGGCGTTCGCCCGGGCGACGGGCACGCACCCGGACCTGATCCGCAGGCTGGTCGCCCTGGGCATTCTCGAGGCCGACCGGGACGCCTCCGGCGAGCTGTGGTTCCCGCCCAGCCAGCTGGCGGCCATGGGGCGGGTACAGCGCCTTCGCGCGGGGTTCGCGCTCAACTACGCGGCCCTCGGTCTGGTCACCGACCTGTTGGACCGGATCGCGGAACTCGAGGCAGCCCTGCGCAGCGCCCGCCGGCGAGGAGGGCCGTTATGGACCCGAACGACCTGACTGCGAAGTCAACCGAAGCGCTGCACGACGCGCAGACCAAGGCGCTCCGCTTCGGGCACACGGAAGTCGACGGCGAGCATCTGCTCCTGGCCCTGCTCGACCAGCGGGACGGCATCGTCCCGCGCTTGCTGGCCCAGGCCGGCGCGGATCCCGACCGGCTGCGGACGGCGCTGGAGGCCGAGCTCGCGAAGCGTCCCAGGGTCAGCGGCCCCGGTGTCGCCCCGGGGCAGGTCCAGGTCACGCAGCGGCTGGCCCGCCTGCTCGACGGCGCCAAGCAGGAGGCGGACAGGCTCAAGGATGAATACGTCTCGGTCGAGCACCTGGTCATGGCGCTGCTCGAGGAGGGTTCCCAGACCGGCGCGGGCCGGTTGCTGAACGCGGAGGGGCTGACCAGGGACGGGTTCTTGCAGGCGCTGACCAGGATCCGGGGGAACCAGCGGGTGACGTCCGCGATGCCCGAGGTCGCGTACGAGGCGCTGGCCAAGTACGGCCGCGACCTGGTCGCCGACGCCGCGGCGGGCAGGCTGGATCCGGTCATCGGGCGGGACAACGAGATACGGCGGGTGACCCAGATCCTGTCGCGGAAGACGAAGAACAACCCGGTGCTGACCGGTGATCCTGGCGTGGGTAAGACGGCGATCGTGGAGGGCCTGGCTCAGCGGATCGCCCACGGCGACGTGCCCGAGGGCCTGCGAGACAGGACGATCTTCAGCCTCGACCTGGGCTCCCTGGTCGCGGGGGCGAAGTACCGGGGAGAGTTTGAGGAACGCCTCAAGGCGGTCCTGGCCGAGGTCAAGGCGGCCGAGGGACGCATCCTGCTGTTCGTGGACGAGCTGCATACCGTGGTCGGCGCCGGGGCCGCCGAGGGCGCGATGGACGCGGGCAACCTGCTCAAGCCGATGCTGGCCCGCGGGGAGCTGCACATGATCGGCGCGACCACCCTCGATGAGTACCGCAAGTACATCGAGAAGGACGCGGCTCTCGAGCGGCGGTTCCAGCCTGTGCTGGTGGACGAGCCGTCGGTGGAGGACACGATCTCCATCCTGCGCGGCCTGCGGGAGCGGCTCGAAGTGTTCCACGGGGTGAAGATCGCGGACGGCGCGCTGGTCGCCGCGGTGACATTGAGCCACCGGTACATTACCGACCGGTTCTTGCCGGACAAGGCAATCGACCTGGTGGACGAGGCCTGCGCGATGCTGCGTACCGAGATCGACTCGATGCCCGCCGAGCTGGACGAGCTCACGCGACGGGTGATGCGGCTGGAGATCGAGGAAGCCGCCCTGGCCAAGGAGACCGACGCCGCGAGCCAGGGCAGGCTCGAGGACCTCCGCAAGGAGCTGGCCGACCTGCGGGCGGAAGCGGACTCGCTGCGCGCCCAGTGGGAGGCGGAGCGCAGGGCGCTGCGCAAGGTCCAGGAACTGCGCGAGGAGATGGAACGGCTGCGCCAGGAAGCGGAGCAGGCCGAACGCGACTACGACCTCAACCGGGCTGCCGAGCTGCGGCTCGGCAGGCTGCCGGAACTCGAGCGGCGCCTGCGCGCCGAAGAGGAGCAGCTCGCCGTCCGTCAGGGCGGCAGCCGGCTGCTCCGCGAGGTGGTGACCGAGGATGAGATCGCCGGGATCGTCGCGCGCTGGACCGGCATCCCGGTCAGCCGGCTGCAGGAGGGGGAACGGGAGAAGCTGCTGCGCCTCGACGAGATCCTGCACGAACGGGTGGTGGGCCAGGACGAGGCCGTCCAGCTCGTGGCCGATGCCATCATCCGGGCGCGCGCGGGCGTGAAGGACCCGCGCAGGCCGATCGGGTCCTTCATCTTCCTCGGTCCGACCGGAGTCGGCAAGACGGAGCTGGCTAAGTCCCTCGCGGCGGCGCTGTTCGACACCGAGGAGAACATGGTCCGCATCGACATGAGCGAGTACCAGGAACGCCACACCGTTAGCCGGCTGCTCGGCGCGCCGCCCGGCTACGTCGGGTACGAGGAGGGCGGGCAGCTGACCGAGGCGGTCCGGCGCAAGCCGTACTCCGTGGTGCTGTTCGACGAGATCGAGAAGGCGCACCCGGACGTCTTCAACACGCTGCTGCAGGTCCTCGACGACGGCAGGCTCACCGACGCGCAGGGCCGCACCGTGGACTTCCGCAACACGGTCATCATCATGACCTCCAACATCGGCTCGGAGTACCTCCTGGACGGCGTGACTTCGGGCGGCGAGATCAAGCCCGACGCGCGCGAGCGAGTGCTGGGCGCGATGCGCGCTCAGTTCCGCCCCGAGTTCCTGAACCGCCTGGATGACATCGTGCTGTTCAAGCCGCTGACCCTGGCGGAGATCGAGCGCATCGTCGACCTGATGTTCAACGATCTGCGGAGCAGGCTCGCGGAGCGTCAGGTGACCCTCGAGGTCACCGCGGACGCCCGCAGATACATCGCGCAGCAGGGCTTCGATCCCGTCTACGGCGCCCGCCCGCTGCGCCGGTACATCGCGCGCGAGGTCGAGACCAGGATCGGGCGCGCCCTGCTCGTGGGCGATGTCCGCGACGGCGCGGTCATCCGCGTCGGTCTCACGAACGGCGAGCTGGCCGTCACGTACGAGAACCCGGACGTGAGCACGGGATAAGCAGACTGCGGGGGCCGGGATCTGCCACCCGGGGCGCTCGATGCGGTCGCCACCGGACCCGGTTCGTCAACGGCCTGGTTTGCGGCCCCAGGCGGAGACCACCGGGAAGGCGGCCAGGTCCAGCCCGCCAGCGGCGAGGTCGGCGAGGTGCCGGCCGATTTCGTCCTGGGTGAGCAGCTCCGCGTCCACCAGCCGGTCACCGCGCCGCGCGATCAGCGTGCGTTGCAGGCGGATCGTGGCCGGGCCGCCCAGCGGGAAGCGGACCTCGGCCCGCACATCCGACAGCCCCGCGCCGCGTAGCAGCCGGGGCAGCGTCCGGCCGAACCTCTTCTGGCCGCTGTGCGTCTCCATCGCCCAGGTCGCGTGGCGCACCTTGTTGGCCAGCGCCTGCGCGGGCCCGGCCTCGTCAGGACAGGCCAGCGGCTGCAGTAGCGGGTCGGCGCTTTCGGCGAGCAGCCAGCCGCCCGGACGCAGCGCGCCGGCCATCGCGGCGAGCCCGGCCGCGTAATCGTGCACGTGCTCCAGCACCAGGCGCGCGTGCACCAGGTCAAACCCGTTTCCCGGTGCTTGCTCGGCGGCCACGTCGTGCCGCAGCGCCTCGACATTGACCCCGCGGCTGGACGCCAGCGCCCAGGCATCCACGTCGGTCGCCACCACACGGCCGGTCCCGCCGACCCGCTCGGCCAGCCAGCCCGTGACGCTCCCGCCGCCCGCGCCGACCTCCCAGCACTGCCAGCCCGGGGCGATCCCCAGCTGCGTGATGCGGTAGATCGTGGCCGGGTCGAACAAGGCCGCGAGGGTGTCGAAGTGCTCGTGCAGCAGTTCCTCGCGCGCTGCCTTTGGCGGGGCCGCGTCCGTTGCCCGGGCCCTCACGGCGCGGTGTCCTTTTCGCCGCCGAAGTTGCGCCGCAGCGTCTCGCCGTTCGGCGTTCCGCCGAGGGCGGCTGAGATCTTGTCCCAGGACCAGTCGGCGGCCCGGGCCTCCCGGACCGCCAGCGCGATCGCGTTCTGCGCTACCCGCCGCGCATCCACCGCGTTGTTCATCAGTTCTTCGATCGTCGCCATGCCAAGAAGTATGGCACAAACTGTGGCACGGATCGAGCAGAAATGATCCCCGGGGCCCGGGACGAGGGGAGGTCCGTCCTGCAGGTGAAAGTGCACGTGCTTGCCGGGTCCTGCGCTACCTCTCGGGGCAGGCAGCCACACCGCTGATACGCGGCAGACCCGCTGCTGCCGGGACCGCCGGGACCGCCGGGCCGGGGTGGCCCGGCGGTCCCGGCGTCCGCGAGGGCTAGGTGACGACGATGCCCGCGGCCGTGGCGCCAGCTGGCAGCGCGACCGGGGAGCTGGGCAGCTCGGTCAGGTCACCGCCGCTGACGGCGAACGCGCCGACGGCGGCGATTTTGCTTTCATCCACGTACAGGAACCGACCGTCGGGGCTGAGCCTGGCGTCGACCGCGCCGACGCCGCCGGCGGCGGCGACCAGCGTGCTGCCCAGTAGGGTCAGCGCGCCGTCCGGGGCGATCTGGTAGCGGGAGATCGTGCCGGACGCGGTGTTCACGGTAAACAGGAACTGGCCGTCATGGCTGATCTCCACCCAGCACGGGGCCATCTGGCCGTCCGCGAACGGGGAGCCCGCGACCGGCGACAGCGCGCCGTCCGCGGAGTCGGTGAACGCCGAGACGGTACCGCTGTCGGTGGCGGTGTTGTGGGCGTTGGACACGAACAGCTGGTCCGGGTCGGTCGGCCGGAACTCGCTGCCGAACGGCCCTAGTCCCTCGGCCTTGAACGGCGACCCGGGAGCGGCGGTCAGCCGCCCGTTGAAGCCCACGGTAAAGCTGTCGATCAGGGAGGTCCCCACCTCGGTGCCGACGAGCTTGGTGCCGGTGCTGTTGAACAGCACGTCACCGGGCGCGGCGTCCGCGGCCAGCGCGACGGTCGACCCGGGGATCGGGACCAGGCGGCCGCCCCAGCCCAGCCGGAAGCCGGTGTAGTTGCTGCCGCCGCTGCCGGAGTTGGCTACGTACACCAGGTCACCGTGAACCGCGATGCTGACCGGCAGGACACCGCCGGAATGCACCACGCCGCCCGGCACCAGGCCGAGCGAGCCGTCGCCGTGGATCCGCAGCACCGAGATCTGGTTACTGCCGGCGTCGGCGGCGAGCAGGAACCGGCCGTTCGGCGTGACCTGCAACGCGCCCTGGGAGGCGAGGCCGGCCCCGGTCCCGGCGCCGCCGGCCACGAACGGGGATCCGGGCTCGGGGGTCAGCGAACCGTCCGCATGCCGGTCGAACGCCCCGATCGTATTCACCCCGGCCGTGTTGTCATCGACGTACACGTGCCCGACCACCGGAGACGTATCAGTCGAGGCCGAGGCCGAGGCAGGCACGGCCACGGCCACGGTCGCGCCCGTCGCGACGGCGAGCACCACCGCGCCCGGCCTGGTACGTGCGATAAAGCGGACCACGCGCGCCGCCCCGGCCGCCGCACTGGCCAGCGCCGCGCGGCCCGGCACGGCGATCGGCTTCCCGGCGGCAGCGCCGGGGCGATTCGGGATTCTCATGTCTGCTCCTCTGCAGGTGATGGGCTTGCGCACCTGCAGTCCCCGCAGCAGCCCGGGCGTTACAGTCTCGGCCCGCCGACGCGTGTGGCTGACCACATGGCAGGTAGTGCCCTGTCAGTCGGACGGTGCGGGCACGATTCCGGACGCTCAGCCTAAAGGTCGAGCACGAGATCGCCGCGTGGCTGGGAGCAGCAGATCAGCGCGCTGCCTTCGGCGGGATCGTCGACCGGGTCGGGGGCGTAGCTGACCGCTCCTGACATCACGTCCGTGTCGCAGGTCTGGCACACGCCGGTGCGGCACGACCAGCGCACCGGCACGTCGCAGGCTTCGGCCAGCTCCAGGAGGCTGGCGTAGTGGCTGGCCCAGCGGACGGTCAGGCCGCTGCGCGCGAACGCCACCTCCGGCCCGTCACCAGGCTCGCCCTCCGGCGGGTGCGGCGGCCGGGCCGCGGCCGCCGCGATGCCGGGCGTCTGCGACGGCGCGGTACCGAAGACCTCGGTGCGCACGCGCGTTGGGTCGATGCCGAGGTCGACCAGGTCGGCAGAGATCTCGGCCATGAACGCGGCCGGGCCGCAGATGTAGGCCTCGGCGTCACGCGGGAGCTGCAGCGCGGCCAGCACGGACGCGGACAGCCGCCCCGGTGTCTGGTAGTCGCGCCCTTGGACGTCATCAGGACCTGGCCGGCTGTAGCAGACGTGCCGGTGCCCGTGGGCCAGACCGGCCAGCAGCGAACGCGAC
>JASHVM010000014.1:0-3136 GCA_030044595.1 Streptosporangiaceae bacterium | reverse complement strand
GCCGGGGCGGCCGTAGCGGGCCAGCCGGAGCCGGCGGGTACCGTGGCCGGACGCGGCGAGGCCGGCGGCTCGGCGTACGCGGCCGGCGGGGAGAAAACGGCGCGGGTGGGCACGGATACGGGCTGCGGCTGGCTGGCCGCGGACTCAGCGGCCTTCGGCTTCCCGAACAGCTCGCGCCGCCGGAAAAACGCACCCACGCCGAGCGCCAGCAGGGCTACACCACTGACACCGATCGCCACGTAGACCAACGCCAGCTTGCTCGTGACGACGCCGACGATGAGCAGCCCGACCGCGACGACGACGAGAAACGCACTGAACCAAATCACATGCGTTCTCCCAGCGATCCCTGCGGGTCCCTAAGCGCCTACCGGCGTTCGCGCGAGGGCGCTCCCTCGCGATACCCCCCAGAGTGCTGCACCACGTCGGGCATGCCGTACTGGCCCGGCCCCGGGCCGCCGTTACGCACGCCCACCGGCGCGCTGAGCGCGGCCGGCATCGGCGGCTGTGATCCGGCCCCCGCGGTGGGGAAGCCGCCGCCGTCCGTGACGCCGGCCTCCAGGTCACGGAGCTGGCCCTCCAGGTATGCCTTGAGCCGGCTGCGGTACTCCCGCTCGAACGCGCGGAGGTCATCGACCCTGCGCTCGAGCTCTTCGCGGGTCTGCACCAGGGAGCCCATCGCCTGGCGGTGCCGCTCCTGCGCGTCACGCTCGAGGCTCTCCGCCCGGGCGCGCGCGTCGCCGGTGATCTGCTCCGCCTGGCGCCTGGCCTTGGTGAGTACCTCGTCCGCCTCGCGGCGGGCGCGGCCGAGGGTCTCGTCGGCTTCCCGGCGGGCGTCGGCGATGGCCTGGTCGGCGGTCTGCTGCGCGAGCGAGAGCACGCGCGCAGCCGTGTCCATGTTGTCCTCGATGCGGGGGGGCATTCCGCCCATCATGACCGGCTCAGGCTGCCTGCGCTCGGGCTCTACGAGCGGTTCGGGAGCCATCATCTCTGGCTTGGGGTCAGAAAGCGGGGAGCTCAACGCGGGAACTGCCGACTTACCACCGCGCAGGACTTCCGCCAGCTTGGCCCGGAGTTCCTCGTTCTCCTGGATCAGCCGGTCGAGCTCGGCCTCGACCTCGTCGAGGAAGGCGTCTACCTCTTCCTCGTCGTAGCCGGGCCGGAGCCTGGTGGTACTGAACTGCTTGTTCCGCACATCCGCGGGCGTCAGCGGCATTTCGTCTCCTCGGCGCACTTGGACCGTGTTCTTCACGACGGTACCTGAATCAGAGGCGCGGCACTGCCACTTCGAGAAGGATGAGGACCACGATAAACAGAACCATGAAGCTGAGGTCCAATGCCACCATGCCGAGACGCAGCGGCGGGATGAAGCGGCGCAGGAATTTCAGCGGCGGATCTGTCACGGTGTAGATCGCCTCGGCGAGCACCAGGATCACGCCGGTCGGACGCCAGTCGCGGGCGAAGACCTGCACCCAGCCGAAGATCATCCTGCCGACCAGGATGACGAGGTAGATCGTCAGCAGATAGTCGAGGACTATCTTCAGGTACTGCACGAGTCCACCTGGCCTTTGGTGCCGTCTCTGCCGGCACTGCTACTGATCAGCCTCACGCTACCACTGCTTGGAGGTTAACTCTGATTGAAGAAGCCGCGCTCTGCGATGCGAGCCTTGTCTTCCGCGGTCACCTCGACGTTCGCCGGGGACAGCAGGAAGACTTTGTTAGTCACGCGTTCGATGCTCCCGCGCAAGCCGAAGATCAGGCCCGCCGCGAAATCGACGAGACGCTTGGCGTCACTGTCGACCATCTCGGTCAGGTTCATGATCACCGGAGTGCCCTCGCGGAAGTGCTCCCCAATAGTACGCGCCTCGTTGTAAGTGCGAGGATGCAGTGTCGTAATACGGGCAAGATCAGTGGCCTGCGGCACGTGCTCGGAACGCCAGTCGGTGGCCTGGTACCCGCCGCCGGCCTCCCCGGCTGACCACGTATCCCGGCCGGGCCGCGCCTCCGCCGCAGCTGCCTCTTCAAGCCGGTCCCGGTCCGCCTCGTCGTATTCCTCGTATTCCTCGTACGAGTCGTACTTGTCCTGGTAGCGGTGATCGTCCTCCACGAGGCCGAGGTAGACCGCCATCTTACGCACGGCGCTGGCCATCCTTCAGTCCTCTCAGCCTGTACCCGTCATCGCAAGCCGTTAGGGCTCCACGCGTGGGACATTACCGGACAGGAGTCCCCCGATCGCCGAGCAACGCCGTACCGATTCTCACGTGTGTCGCGCCAGCCGCAATGGCCGCCTCCAGGTCGCTGCTCATGCCGGCCGAAATCACCGTGGCGGCCGGCCGGACGGCCTGCACCACCGCGGCGCTCTGCAGCAGCCGCGCGAAGGCGTCGGCGGGTTCCATGGTGAGCGGGGCGATCGCCATCACGCCGGCGAGGACCAGTCCCGGCTCGGCCATCAGCTCCTCGGCCAGGCCGGGAACCTCGCCGGCCACGGCCCCGCCCCGTTCGGGGTCGCCGTCCAGGCTGACTTCGACCAGGCACTGGATGACGCGCTCAGCCCGGCGCGCGGCCGCGCCGAGCGCCCGGATCAGCCGCAGCCGGTCGACGGAGTGGACGAATGTCGCGTACCGCACCACGCTGGCGCACTTGTTGGTCTGCAACTGACCGACGAAGTGCCAGACAAGATCCAGGTCGGCGCACTGCGCGGCCTTCGGGGCCGCCTCCGCGTCGCGGTTCTCGCCGATGTCACGGACGCCGAGCCCGCTGAGCAGCCGGACGTCGGATGCGGGGAACGTCTTGGTCACCGCGATCAGCGTGACCTCGTCGGCGGCCCTTCCCGCGGCCTGGCACGCGACGGTGATGCGCTCCCGGACCGCCGCGAGCCGCGCGGCGAGTTCTTCCCGCCGGGAAGAACCGGTCACTTGAGGAAGTCGGGTACATCCAGATCGTCGTCTTCTTCGAAGACGACGGGACGACGCCGGGTGGCGGCGACGTCGAAGGTCTTGCCTGGTCCCTCGGCGGACCCCTGGCGCGGGACGTGGGGGGCAGGGGAAGGGGGCGGGGAAAACTGGGCGGGAGGTGAGGAGGCGCGGTTAGCAGAGGGCGGGGCATGCGGGGCATCCGCCGGCCCGTGCCGCGCCGCTTC
>JASHVM010000159.1:0-18275 GCA_030044595.1 Streptosporangiaceae bacterium | reverse complement strand
CCCCTTTCTGCGTGTCATCCTCGCTGCTGCCGGGGCGTGTGCCCGGGTCCTCTGCGAGTGATCTGGCGCTCCCGTCACCGGTGGCGGGTGGGGATGGCACGCGACAAAACTACAGGCCTAGTTAGGCCAACGCACAAACGGCGTGTGGCGTGCCGACAACCTTCGCCTGCCGCCGGCCTCGGCCCTCCTGCGCCGCCTGCCTCAGCCCTCCCGCACCGCCTGCCTCGGCTTCCCTGCGCCGCCTGCCTTGGCCTCCTGCGCGGCCTGCCTTGGCCTCGTGCCCCGCCCGCCTTGGCCTCCTGCGCGGCCTGCCTTGGCCTCGTGCCCCGCCTGCCTCGGCTTCCCTGCGCCGCTCGGCTCGGCCCTTCTCCGCCCCCGCGTCGACCCCGCCCGCACTCCGGTCGCATGAGTCCCGATCGTCTTCCCCGCCGCCCGCGTGACCCGGCGCCCCCGGAAGTCTCCGGCTGCGCCGCCCGGGTTCGGCCCGGAGCCGAAAATGTCAGACCCTAGCAGTATCTTCGAACATATATCGAACGGCTACTGGACATCAGAACGAATTTAGGTTCGAATAGATGGACCAACGCCGGCCGGGCGAGGTGAGGGGAAGCGCCTCACTGGCCGGGTCACAGGAGGAGATGGAGACCGATGATGAACGCAGCGGAGGTGCGCACCGGCGGCGACCGGGACCCGCGTCACCCGGGGGTCCCTGTGCCGCCGACCGTCATCAGCATGCTCCAGTCCGCGCGTCGCGGACTGGACCAGGCGTCTGACGAGACCTCGCCTGGGGCCCGTTATGTGACAGCGCACCTGGCGGCGCTGCGTGCCGCGGCAGCGGTGGTAGCGGCCCGGGGCGAGCCTAAGTCGAGGCGCAGGAAGCCGCACAGCGTCTGGGAACTGCTGCCCCAGGTGGAGCCCGCTCTCACGGAGTGGGCTGCCTACTTTGCCGCCGGCGCAGGAAAGCGCGCCGCGGCTGAAGCCGGGCTGCCGCGCGCGGCGTCCGCACGCGAGGCCGATGACCTGCTGCGGGATGCGGAGACCTTCCTGTCACTCGCGGAGACCGCGCTAGGCGTCGAGGTGCAGTCTCCGCTCCCGCTGAGGCCGGCAGGCTAGCGGCTCAGAACGCTTCCATCGCGCCGCGGGCATCGGCATCGAGGACGCCCCAGCTAATGAGCTCCTCGGTTAGGTCCGCGGGGGACTTGTCGTAGATGACCGCCAGCGAGCGGAGATCCTCGTGCCGGACCGACAGGACACGGCCGTTGTAGTCACCGCGCTGGCTTTGGATGGTGGCGACGTAGCGGGAAAGCGGGCCGATCTTGTCCTTGGGCAGCTGGCTCATGCGCTCGAGGTCGATGACGAGCTTGGGCGAGGGCACCAGCGGGGTCGGAGCGGCGTCGCCGGGCAGTAGTTCGGATACGGGGACTCCGTAGAACTCGGCTAGCTCAGCAAGCTTCTGGACGGTTACCGACCGGTCGCCGCGCTCGTAGGAACCTACGACGACGGCCTTCCAGCGGCCGCGGGACTTCTCCTCAACTCCGTGCAGCGAGAGTCCCTGCTGCGTGCGGATGGCGCGCAGCCGCGCGCCAAGCGTCTTGGCGTACTCAGATGGCATTTTCCTTGGCTCCCGGCCATTCGTCGCTTACGGTAACGGTTACGCTCAGTGACGGTAGGCGGCAAGCGCGCCAAGGTCAAGCCGAATGGGAAAACTGGCCCTACCCGCCGGTAACCGGCGTTACCTCCCGGATCACCGTCTACCCTCCGCCGGCAGCCGAGAATCCGGCTGTGATCAGGCTTCCCGTCGCCGCGGGCAGGCTGGGGGAGCGGGACGGGCTATCGCCGCGTTCTGGTGGTTCGTGTCGCATGTGAGGTAAATCACACCCCTGGCCAGGCGGCGTAAGCGGTCCCGCCTGCCGGTAACTCCCCGTATGATCGTGGCCGTAGACATCCTTTAAGGACCGTCCAGTGAGGCGGGGAAGGAGGTCGTTCCATGTGCGCAGCAGGCCGTCTGGTAGCGGGGCGTGATGGTCTCGCGGTACTCGATGCCGAGGAGATCAGGCGTGCGCTGACCAGGATCGCCCACGAAATCCTGGAACGAACGCACGGCGGCGATGAGGTTATCCTGCTCGGCATCCCGACGCGCGGGGTGCCGCTGGCCCGCCGCCTCGCGGCCCGCATCGGCGAGTTCGAGGGACTCGAAGTACCCTGCGGATCGCTGGACGTGACTATGCACCGGGATGACCTGCGGCTTCGCCCGGCGCGCGCGCTGGGCCGCACCGACCTTCCGGTCGGCGGTGTGGACGGCAAGACGGTCGTCCTGGTCGACGATGTGCTGTACTCCGGCCGCACCGTGCGCGCGGCGCTTGACGCGCTGAACGACTTGGGCAGGCCCCGGACCGTCCAGCTGGCCGTCCTGGTCGATCGTGGCCATCGCGAGCTCCCCATCCGCGCCGACTACGTGGGCAAGAACCTGCCCACCTCGCAGCGCGAGGTCGTGCACGTTCTGCTCGCTGAGGTCGACGGAGTAGACGCCGTGATCATCGGCGATGAAGGGCGGCCCTCATGAAGCGCCATCTGATCTCGGCGGCCGATCTGAGCCGAGGCGACGCGCTGCTCATCCTCGACACCGCCGAGGAGCTGGCCAGCCTGGCCGACCGCCCGATCAAGAAGCTGCCCACGCTTCGCGGCAGGACGGTGGTCATTCTTTTCTTCGAGGACTCGACCAGGACCAGGATCTCGTTCGAGGCGGCGGCCAAACGGCTGTCCGCCGACGTGATCAACTTCTCCGCCAAGGGCTCCAGCGTCGCCAAGGGCGAGAGCCTGAAGGACACCGCCTTGACTCTCGAGGCCATGGGCGCGGATGCGGTCGTCATCCGGCACGGCGCCTCCGGTGCTGCGCACCGGCTCGCCGGGTGGGTGCAGGGCAGCGTGGTAAACGCCGGCGACGGCACGCACGAGCACCCCACCCAGGCCCTGCTGGACGCGTTCACCATCCGGCGCAGGCTCAAAACAGGCAGCACGCGCGGTGCCGGGCTTGACGGCATCCGGGTCACCATCGTCGGAGACGTCCTGCACAGCAGGGTCGCCCGGTCCAACGTGCTGCTGTTGAGCACCCTCGGTGCGGAGGTGACCCTGGCCGCTCCGCCCACGCTGATCCCCCTGGCCGTCGACGGCTGGCCCTGCGCGGTGAGTTACGACCTGGATAGCGAGCTGCCCAAGAGCGACGTCGTGATGATGCTCCGCGTCCAGCAAGAGCGGATGACCGCCGCGTACTTCCCGAGCGTACGAGAGTACAGCCGCCGGTACGGGCTGGACGCCACCCGCATGGCGCGGCTGCCCGACCAGGCCATCGTCATGCATCCCGGGCCCATGAACCGCGGGGTGGAAATCGCCGCCGAAGTAGCGGATTCGGCCCGCTCGACCATCGTGGAGCAGGTCGCCAACGGGGTCACCGTCCGGATGGCCGTCCTTTACCTGCTGCTGGGCGGCACGGAGTTCCCGGCGGTGGCCGAGTGAGCGCCGGCCTGGGCCGAGGGTCGGCCCGCGCGCAGACCTCGTGGCTGATCAAGGGCATCGAGGTGGCCGGGACCGGAGGCCACGGAGCCGCCGACATCCTGCTCAGCGACGGGACCATCGCGGCCATCGGCGCCGGGCTGAGCGACGCGGGCGCCTACGTGCTCGACGCGGACGGCCTGATCGCCCTGCCCGGCCTGGTCGACCTGCATACACACCTGCGCGAGCCGGGTCGCGAGGACGCCGAGACGGTCGAGAGCGGGACCAAGGCGGCCGCGCTCGGCGGCTTCACCGCCGTCCATGCCATGGCCAACACCGAACCCGTCGCCGATACCGCCGGGGTGGTCGAACAGGTCTGGCGCCTTGGCCGCGCGGCGGGCTACTGCGATGTCCGCCCGGTGGGAGCGGTCACGGTCGGGCTGGCCGGCGCCCGGCTCGCCGAGCTCGGCACGATGGCGGACTCGGCCGCGCGAGTCCGCGTGTTTTCCGACGACGGCCGGTGCGTGGCCGACCCGCTGCTGATGCGCCGGGCCCTTGAGTACGTCAAGGCCTTCGACGGGGTGATCGCCCAGCACGCGCAGGACCCGCGGCTTACCGAGGGCGCGCAGCTGAACGAGGGTGAGGTATCGGGCCGCCTCGGCCTGGCCGGCTGGCCGGCCGTGGCCGAGGAGGCGATCATCGCGCGCGACTGCCTGCTCGCCGCGCACGTGGGCTCCGCGCTGCACGTTTGCCATGTCTCGACCGCGGGGTCGGCGGAGATCATCCGCTGGGCGAAGTCCAAGGGATGGCCGGTCACGGCCGAGGTCACGCCGCACCACTTGCTGCTGACCGATGAGTGCGCGGTTGGCTACGACCCCATCTTCAAGGTCAACCCGCCGCTGCGTACCGCGGTCGACGTAGCCGAGCTCAGGCGTGCGCTCGCCGACGGCACCATCGACTGCGTGGCGACCGACCACGCTCCGCACCCGGTGGAGGCCAAGGAAACCGAGTGGTCGCAGGCCGCCTTCGGCATGACCGGGCTCGAGACGGCGATCCGCGTCGTGCAACAGGCCATGGTCGACACCGGGATGCTTGACTGGCACGGCGTCGCCGACCGGATGTCCGTCCGTCCGGCCAGGATCGGCCGGCTGGCCGGGCACGGGGGCCCGCTCGCGGTCGGCCGTCCCGCCAACCTCACCCTGTACGATCCGGCCGCGCCCGCCGAGGTAGTAGGACCCGGCGTGTCCAAGAGCAGCAACACGCCGTTCGGCGGGATGGAACTGCCCGGGCGCGTGGTGGCGACCTTCTTGCGCGGCACTCCCACCGTGCTCGACGGAAAGCTAACCTGAATGCCGGCCGAAACCGGGCCGGGCGCGCCCCCTCGGGGCGGCACCGCGCTGCTGGTGCTCGAGGACGGCATGACACTGCACGGCTCCGCCTTCGGCGCGCCAGGCGAGGCATTCGGCGAGATGGTCTTCAACACCGGCATGACCGGGTACCAGGAGACCCTGACCGATCCTTCCTACTGCCGCCAGATCGTGGCGATGACCGCGCCGCACATCGGCAACACCGGCGTTAACGACGCCGATCCCGAGTCCGGCCGGGTGTGGGTCAGCGGATACGTGGTCCGGGAGCCCGCCAGGATCGCGTCGAACTGGCGGGCGCGCGGGGACCTCGACGCCTACCTCCGCGCCGAAGGCGTCCCCTGTATCGCCGTCCGCGGCACCAGGGCACTGACCAGGCGGGTGCGCGAGCAAGGGGCGATGCGCGCGGCGATCAGCACGGTCGAGACCGACCCAGCCCGGCTGCTCGACCGCGTGCTGGCCAGCCCGCAGATGGCCGGAGCCGACCTCGCTCGGGTGGTGAGCACCCCGGAGCCCTACGTCGTCCGCCCGTCGGGCCAGGTCAGGTACCGCGTGGTAGCCGTCGACCTCGGCATCAAGTCCGCCACGCCGCGCAACCTGGCCGCCAGGGGCTGCGAGGTCCTTGTGGTTCCGGCCACCTCCAGCGCCGGCGAGATCCTGGCCGCCTCACCGGACGGAGTGTTCTTCAGCAATGGCCCCGGTGACCCGGCGGCGGCCACCTACGCGGTAGACGCGATGCGCGGAGTGCTGGGCGCCGGGCTGCCCGTCTTCGGCATCTGCCTGGGCAGCCAGATCCTCGCCCTGGCCCTCGGCTTGCGCACCTACAAGCTGAGGTACGGGCACCGCGGCGTGAACCAGCCGGTCATGGACCTTGCTACCGGCCGCGTCTACATCACCAGTCACAATCACGGTTTCGCCGCCGCCCTCCCGGCCAGAACAGACCATCCCGGGAACGCGCGCGTTTCCGCGGAAGCCTCCGGCCCCCGCCAGCCCCCCGCTGCCGGGCCAGCCACTGCAGTCGCCCGGGTCACCTGGTCGCACGTGCCGCCTCAGCCACTTCAGCCATTCGAGACACCTTTCGGCCCGGCCGTGGTCAGCCACGTCAACCTCAACGACGGCGTGGTGGAGGGACTGCGCCTGCTCCAGCGCCCGGTATTCAGCGTGCAGTACCACCCCGAGGCCGCCCCCGGCCCGCACGACGCCGCTGACCACTTCGATCGCTTCTGCGACCTGCTGGAGCGTGCCCGATGAGGCGGCACGTCCCCATGAGCCACGACAATCCCGGCCGTGACCAGTTTCCGTGGAGCATTTGGCCGTCACGGAAGGCCCGGGCGCCTGCAGGCCCCCGGGCCTTCCGTAGAACCCGAATCTTCCGTGATCGTCCGCGATCTTCTGCGAGCGGGCGAAAGCGCGGGGGCGAGAGCGCGGGGGCGAGCCGTGCCGCGTCGTGAGGATCTGAAATCGGTGCTGGTCATCGGGTCCGGGCCGATCGTCATCGGGCAGGGCTGCGAGTTCGATTACTCAGGTACCCAGGCCTGCCGGGTACTGAAGCAGGAGGGGATCAGGGTCGGTCTGGTCAACTCCAACCCGGCCACGATCATGACCGACCCCGAGTTCGCCGACGCCACGTACGTGGAGCCGATCACCGCCGACACGCTGGAGAAGGTCATCGCGATCCAGCGCCCGGACGCGGTGCTCCCCACGCTGGGCGGGCAGACCGCGCTGAACGCCGCCGTCGCGCTGCATGAGTCCGGCGTCCTGCGGCGGTTCGGCGTCGAGCTGATCGGCGCCAACATCGACTCGATCAGGGCCGGCGAGGACCGCGAGCGCTTCAAGGAGATCGTCACCGGCCTGGATGCCGAGGTCCCGGCCAGCCGTATCTGCCGCGACCTGGACGAGTGCTTCGCCGCGGTGGCCGGCGGTGAGGCGAACGAGCCGCTGGGCTACCCCGTGGTGGTCCGGCCGTCGTTCACCCTCGGCGGCGCCGGGTCCGGCATCGCCCGGGACGAGGCGGGTCTGCGCCGCATCGCCGGGGCCGGGCTGGACGCGAGTCCCACGCACGAGGTCCTGCTCGAGGAGAGCATCCTCGGCTGGAAGGAGTTCGAGCTCGAGCTGATGCGGGATTCCGCGGACAACGTGGTGGTCGTCTGCTCGATCGAGAACATCGACCCGATGGGCGTGCATACCGGTGATTCGGTCACCGTCGCCCCGGCCATGACGCTCACGGACCGCGAGTACCAGCGGATGCGCGACACCGCGATCGCGATCATGCGCGCGGTGGGCGTGGAGGCCGGCGGCTGCAACATTCAGTTCGCCGTGGAGCCGCGCACCGGCCGCATGGTCGTGATCGAGATGAACCCGCGGGTGTCCCGCTCGTCCGCGCTTGCCTCCAAGGCCACCGGCTTCCCCATCGCCAAGATCGCCGCGCGGCTCGCCATCGGCTACACCCTCGACGAGATCCCCAATGACATCACCGGGCAGACCCCGGCCTGTTTCGAGCCGGCGCTGGACTACGTGGTGGTCAAGGTGCCCAGGTTCGCGTTCGAGAAGTTCCCCGGCGCCGATCCCGCGCTCACCACCCACATGAAGAGCGTCGGGGAGGCCATGGCCATCGGCCGCAGCTTCCCCGAAGCCCTGCAGAAGGCGCTGCGTTCGCTGGAGAGCAACCACGGTTCGTTCGGGTGGAAAAATGCGCCGGGGGACGCGGCGAGTTTGCTGCGTGACTGCGCGACCCCGCACGACGGGAGGCTCGCCACCATCCATCAGGCGCTCCGTGCCGGTGCCAGCGTGGCGGACGTGGTCAAAGTGACGGGGATTGATCCCTGGTTCATTGACCAGGTCCTGCGCATCGAGGAGGTGGCAGGGCAGGTCGCCGCGGTTCCCGCCCTCGACGCGCAGACGCTGCGCGCGGCCAAGCAGACCGGGTTGTCCGACGCGCAGATCGCCGACCTCCGCGGCACCACCGAAACCGTGGTGCGGGAGATCCGCCGGGGACTGGGCGTGCGGCCCGTCTACCACGCGGTGGACACGTGCGCCGCGGAATTCGCCGCGCGTACCCCCTACCTGTACTCGACGTACGACGACGAGAGCGAGGTGCCGGACGGCAGCACGCCCAAGGTGATCATCCTCGGCAGCGGGCCGAACCGCATCGGCCAGGGCATCGAGTTCGACTACGCCTGCGTGCACGCGTCATTCGCGCTGGCCGAAGCGGGTTACGAGACGGTGATGGTCAACTGCAACCCGGAGACGGTCTCCACCGACTACGACACCTCGGGTCGGCTGTACTTCGAGCCGCTCACCCTCGAAGACGTGCTCGAGGTGGTGCACGCCGAGCAGGCTAGCGGTCCCGTCAAGGGCGTGATCGTGCAGCTCGGCGGTCAGACGCCGCTCGGGCTGGCGCGGGCGCTCGAGGCTGCCCGCGTCCCGGTGGTCGGCACCTCGCCCGAGTCGATACACCTGGCCGAGGACCGCGCTGCCTTCGCCCGGGTGCTAGAGGAAGCCGGGCTGACCGCGCCGAGGTACGGGACCGCTACCTCCCAGGAGGCCGCGGTCCACATCGCGCACGAGATCGGGTACCCGGTCCTGGTACGGCCCTCATACGTGCTCGGCGGGCGCGGCATGGAGATCGTCTACGACGACGCCACGCTGCGGTCCTACGTGTCCAGGGCCACCGAGGTGAGCCCCGGCCACCCGGTGTTGATCGACAGGTTCCTCGACGACGCGATCGAGATCGACGTGGACGCGCTCTACGACGGGTCGGAGCTGTACCTCGGCGGGGTGATGGAGCACATCGAGGAGGCCGGCATCCACTCCGGCGACTCCGCCTGCGCGCTGCCGCCGATCACCGTTGGGCGCGGCGACATCGCGCGGATCCGCGCGGCCACCACGGCGATCGCCGCCGGGGTCGGCGTGCGGGGGCTGCTGAACGTGCAGTACGCGCTGGCCGGGGGCGTGCTGTACGTGCTGGAGGCCAACCCGCGGGCCTCGCGCACGGTGCCGTTCGTCTCCAAGGCCACGGCGGTGCCGCTGGCCAAGGCCGCGGCCCGGATCATGCTCGGCGCCACCATCGCCGAGCTCCGCGCGGCCGGGCTGCTGCAGGCCACCGGTGACGGCGGCACGCTGCCTCTGGACGCGCCGGTCGCGGTCAAGGAGGCGGTTCTGCCGTTCGGCCGGTTCCGCGATCCGGCCGGCCAGGGCGTGGACACCGTACTCGGCCCGGAGATGCGCTCGACCGGCGAGGTGATGGGCATCGACGCGGTGTTCGGCACGGCGTACGCGAAGTCCCAGGCCGCGGTCTACGGGTCGCTGCCGACCAAGGGACGGGTGTTCGTGTCAGTGGCCGACCGGGACAAGCGGTCGATGATACTCCCGGTTAAGCGCCTGGCCGACCTGGGCTTCGAGATCTGGGCCACGGACGGAACGGCAGAGGTGCTGCGCCGCAACGGGGTTCGTGCCAAGATCGTGCGAAAGCACGGCGACGGCCCCGGTCCTGCCGGCGAGCCGACCGTGGTGACGCGGATCCTCGCAGGCGAGGTGGACCTGATCGTGAACACGCCGTTCGGCAGTCCCGGGCGGTCCGGCCCGCGCCTTGACGGCTACGAGATCCGCACCGCCGCGGTCCGCCGCGGCATCCCGTGCGTCACCACGGCGGCAGGCCTCGCCGCGGCGGTGCAGGGCATCGAGGCCATCATCCGCGGCGAGGTCGGCGTGCGGTCGTTGCAGGAGCACGCCGAGCTGCTCGAGGGGGCTGCCAGGAGGGGCGTCCTCCCGGATCAGCGCCGTGAGTGAGGCGGCCGTGGCGCCGATCCAGGTACGCGCCACCGTGCTGACGGTGCGGCGCGTGGACGCCTACCACGCGCTCACGCTCGTCGCCCCGGCCATCGCGGCCCGGTTCCGGCCCGGCCAGTTCATCACGGTCGCCGTGGGCGGCCCGCAGACCTCGATGCTGGCCCGGCGGGCGTTCGCGGTTCACGACGTCCGGCCCGATCACGGCGGTACCGTTGAATTCGTGTTCGAAGTCCTGGGACCCGGTACCCGGTGGCTGGCCGGGCTGCGCGCCAGGGAGGCGCTCGACGCCGCCGGGCCGCTCGGCAGGCCGTTCTCGCTGCCGAAGGACCCGTCCAGCTGCCTGCTGCTGGGCGTGGGGTACGGCAGCGCGCCGCTGTTCGCGCTCGCCGCGCGGCTTCGGGAGCGCGGCTGCCGCGTCGATTTCCTGCTCGGTGCGCCAAGCGCGGACCGGGTCTTCGGCGCGCTGACCGCCAGGCGGTCCGGGCGAAGCGCGACCGTGACCACCTGCGACGGCTCGTTCGGCGCCCGCGGCGCGGTCACTGACCTGCTGGAGCAGGTCATCCGCGAGGCTCGCACGGAGGTGGTCTACGCCAGCGCGCCGGTGCCCGTGCTGGGCGAGGTGACCGCGCTCGCGGGCAAGTACGACATCCCGGTGCAGGCGTCGGTCGACCTGGCCATGGCCTGCGGGATCGGGGTCTGCATGGGATGCGTGCTGCCCGTCGCCGGCACCGACGGGATCACCCGGATGCTGCGCTCGTGCGTGGACGGCCCGGTCTTCCGCGGTGATCTGGTCCGCTGGGACGACGTGGGCACGATCCCGTTCGACGCGCTCGGCGCGCCCGGCTGGCCCCGCGCGAAGGGTGCCCAAGGAGGGTCCGGGGGCACGGGTCCGCCCGGAGGAAACAGTTTGGCAGGGGTCGTCCCCCCCGGACTGGCAGGTCATCATGCCGGCTGACATGCGGGCCAGGCTCGGCCAGCTGGAACTGCCCAACCCGGTGCTCGCCGCGGCGGGCTGCGCGGGCGCAGGACGCGAGCTGGCCCGGTTCGTCGACGTCGCCCGGGTCGGGGCGGTGATCAGCAAGTCGATCATGACCGAACCGCGGACGGGCAATCCCGCGCCGCGCCTGGCCGAGACGCCGAGCGGGCTGCTGAACTCGGCCGGCTTGCCGGGCCCGGGCATCGACGCCTTCCTGCAGCGGGACCTGCCGTGGCTCCTGTCGCGCGGAGCCCGCGTCGTGGTCTCGATCGCGGGCCAGACCACCCCCGAGTACGCGGCGCTGGCGTCCAGGCTGTCCGACGCGGCGGGCGTGTCGGCCGTTGAGATCAACCTCTCGTGCCCGAATGCCGAGGACGCCGGCCGCGTCTTCGGCGTCGACCCGGAAACCGCCTCCGCGGTGGTCGCGGCGGTGCGCGGCAGCCTCAGGCACGACCTGCCGGTGTTCGCCAAGCTCTCGCCGGACGTGACCGACATCGTGGCCATGGCCGCGGCCTGCGTCTCGGCCGGCGCGGACGGGCTCTCGCTGGTCAACGTGATGCTGGGCGTGGCGATCGATCCCGCACGCCAGCGCCCGGCGCTGGCCGGCACGTACGGCGGGCTGTCCGGGCCCGCCATCAGGCCGGTCGCCGTGCGGTGCGTGTGGCAGGTAGCCGAGGCGTTCCCCGATGTGCCGATCATCGGGACGGGCGGCGTGGTTACCGGCCGGGACGCGCTCGAGCTGCTGCTCGCGGGCGCCTCCATGATCGGGATCGGCACCGCGATCGTGCACGATCCTTCGGCGTGCTCGCGCGTCCTGCGCGAACTCGAGGAGGAACTGACGGCCATCGGCGTGGACCGGGTCGCCGATGTCATCGGGCAGGCCCATGGAGCTCACAGCCGGGGTCCTCGCGGCCTCGCCTGGCGGGCCTAGCTGGCAAAATAATGCAATTCGCGACAGGACGAGAGGAGTGGCCGTGAGCAAGCCGGCGCCGGTGGCTGTGGCACTCGACGCGCCCGACCTGGAGACGGCCGCACAGTGGGCGGCGCTCGTAACGCCGCACGTGAGCACGGTCAAGGTGGGGCTCGAGCTTTACCTGCGTTACGGCCCGCAGGTGGTGGCGACGGTGCGGGGCGCCAGCCGCGTGTCCGTCTTCCTGGACCTCAAGCTGCATGACATCCCGGCCACGGTGGCCGGGGCGGCGCGAGCGGTCGCGAGGCTGCGGCCCGACCTGCTTACCGTGCACGCGGCCGGCGGCGCCGACGTCATACGCGCGGCCGTCGACGCCTCGCCCGGGACGATGGTCGCGGCGGTCACCGTGCTGACCTCGCTGGGCGATGACGACCTCGGCCGGATAGGGCTGAACGGACCGGTACCCGACGCGGTGCTGCGGCTGGCCACCCTCGCGGTGGAGGCGGGCGCGCAGGGCCTGGTCTGCTCGCCGCGCGAGGTCTCCGCCGTCCGCTCGGAGGTGGGCCACGATGTGACGCTCATCACGCCCGGCGTGCGGCCGGTCGGGGCCGAGGCTCACGACCAGGCGCGGGTGGCGACGCCCGAGGAGGCCCTGCTGGCCGGCGCGGACCTGCTGGTGATCGGGAGGCCGATCACCAGTGCCCCGGATCCGGGGGCCGCCGCGGCCGCCATCGCCGCGTCGCTGCGCCGGCTCGGCGCCGCGCGTGATCCAGCCTGAGCCGTAAACCGGTAAAAAATCGCGCAAGAACGCGGAAAAAATCGATGACCTGGGGTGACTCCCAGTTCACTCAGCGAGTAAGATGCCAGGAAGCTGCAGCGAAGCCCGAGTTGCCCTCGCGGACCCGAGTTGCCCGACGATCCTGGCCGATGCCGAAGCGTGACGCGGGGCCGGCGAGGAACCCGCCAGAGGCAGATGGCATACGCTGGAGCCTTGCACCTTGACGTCGGAATATCGCCCGGTGAGACCCCTCGCGTACCGTCCGACGGGCATTCTGGTAACATATAGTAATATGTTGCTTACTAAAAGTAATATATTTCAATTTGTGATGACGTAAACGGAGGTTTGCGTTGCCGAAAGGGTACGTGATTGGCTAGTTTCCCCTCCCGACAAACCTTTTTCCAACGAAACCCGAGGTGACCCCGAAGTGGCTCTTCCTCCCCTCACTCCTGAAGAACGTGCGGCGGCACTGGAGAAGGCTGCCCGAGCACGCAAAGAACGCGCCGAGGTGAAGAACCGCCTCAAGCGCGGGGCCACGACCTTGTCAGATGTCATCAAGGAAGGTTCAACTGATGACGTGATTGGCAAGATGAAGGTCTCGGCTCTGCTTGAGTCCTTGCCCGGCGTAGGCAAGGTCAGGGCAAAGCAGATCATGGAAAGGCTAGGCATAGCGGAATCGCGTCGCGTACGCGGGTTGGGTACCAACCAGCGGTCCGCGCTTGAGCAAGAGTTCGGTGCCGATATCTGAACCGCGCGGCAAGCAGGAGCCAAACCCTTCGTGTCTTGGCGGTACCGCGGTTGCCACTCCGGTGCATTCGCGGCTGACCGTGCTCTCCGGGCCCTCCGGGGTCGGGAAGAGCACGGTCGTCGCCGAACTCAGCAGGGTCTGCCCCCAGATATGGATTTCCGTGTCGGTCACGACGCGGCCACCGCGTCCCGGGGAAGCAGACGGGCGCGAGTATCACTTCGTCGGCGACAGCGAGTTTGACCGGCTGGTAGCCGGCGGAGCGCTGCTGGAGTGGGCGTGGTTCGCGGGCAACCGGTACGGCACGCCGCGGGCGCCGCTGACCGAGCAGCTCGAGGCCGGCGTAGCCTGCCTGGTCGAGATCGACGTAGCCGGAGCACGGCAGGTCAGGCGGGCCATGCCCGATGCGCGCTTCGTGTTCCTCGCCCCGCCGTCCTGGGACGAGCTCGTCCGCAGGCTCACCGGCCGCGGTACGGAGCCGCCGGAGGTCCTGGCCCGTCGGCTCGCGGCCGCGCGGGAGGAACTGGCGGCGGCCGATGAGTTCGAGACCACGCTGGTGAACACGTCCGTCCAGGACGCCTCTCGCGAGCTGATAGCCTTGACGAAGCAGTGTGCTTTATCTTTCACGGAAGGCAGAACGTGGCAGGGACTCAGCCCCTCGGAGTCGCAGACGGCATCATCAACCCGCCGATCGACGAGCTTCTCGACGTGGTGGACAGCAAGTACCAGCTGGTGATCATGGCGGCCAAGCGCGCCCGGCAGATCAACGCCTACTACTCGCAGCTGGGCGAAGGGCTGCTCGAGTACGTCGGGCCGCTGGTGGAAACGCGCAGCCAGGAGAAGCCGCTGTCCATCTCGCTCCGTGAGATCAGGGAGCGGCTGCTCAACGTCGAGCCCGCCGAAGGCTGAACCGCAGTCCCGGCATGTCTTCCCGCGTCGTCCTCGGCGTCGGCGCGGGCATCGCGGCGTACAAGTCCTGTGAGCTGCTCAGGCTGCTGACCGAGTCCGGGCACCGCGTCCGGGTCGTACCGACTCCCGACGCGCTACGGTTCGTCGGCGAGGCCACCTGGGCCGCCCTGTCCGGCGAGCCGGTCACCACCGACGCGTGGACGGGGGTCTCCGAGGTACCTCATGTCCGCCTCGGCCAGTCGGCCGATCTGGTCCTGGTCGCCCCCGCGACCGCCGACCTGCTGGCCCGGGCCGCGGCCGGGCTGGCCGGAGACCTGCTGACCGCCACGCTGCTGACCGCCAGGTGCCCGGTGATGTACGCGCCCGCCATGCACACCGAGATGTGGGAGCACCCCGCTACCCAGGCGAACGTGTCGCTGCTACGCCGCCGCGGGGCCATCGTGCTCGAGCCCGCGGTCGGCCGCCTCACCGGCGCGGACAGCGGCGCAGGCCGACTGCCGGACCCGGCGGATATCTTCGCGGTCGCGGTCCGCCTGCTCGCCAGGGGACGGCTCAGCCAGGACCTGGCCGGCCGCCGGATCGTGATATCCGGCGGCGGCACCCGCGAGGAGCTCGACCCGGTGCGGTTTATCGGCAACTGGTCCACGGGAACGCAGGGCTACGCGCTGGCCCGCACCGCCGTCGCGCGCGGCGCCGAGGTGACCGTGGTCGCGGCCAACGTCGCGCTCGCCGACCCGGCCGGCGCCAAGGTGGTCCACGTCATCTCCGCGCGCGAGATGCGGGACGCGGTGCTGGCGGCTGCGGACGGTGCGGACGCGGTTGTGATGGCCGCCGCGGTGGCCGATTACCGCCCGGAGACCCGCAGCGCAGCCAAGATCAAGAAGGACGGACGCCCGCCTGAGCCGCTGCGCCTGGTCGAGAACCCGGACATCCTGGCCGAACTGTCCGCGCGCCGCACGCCGGGCCAGGTTCTCGTCGGGTTCGCCGCGGAGACCGACCCCTCCGCCGAGGCGGCCCGGGCCAAGCTGGCCCGCAAGGGCTGTGACCTGCTGGTCGTCAACCCGGTAGGGGACGGGCGCGGCTTCGGGCCCGGCGACAACGAGGCCGTGGTGTACGGCGCCGACGGCTCGGTTACCCACATACCGCGCGGGTCCAAGGAAGCGCTCGCGGACGCGGTATGGGATCTGGTCGCTGTCAACCTGACGTAGGTGGTCAGCGTCCAACCAGAAGTAACGCGGCCCAAATCCAGCCGGCCGCTCGCCCCAGGCAGCCCAGCCCGCCCGGGCACTGGGGATAGAATCACCGGAGTTGCCCGGGTCCTAGGAGGGGAAAACGACGTGGCGCGTCGCCTGTTTACATCTGAGTCGGTGACCGAAGGTCACCCGGACAAGATGGCCGACCAGATCAGCGACTCGATCCTGGATGCCATGATCAAGGACGATCCGGGCAGCCGGGTAGCGGTGGAAACCCTGGTCACGACCGGCCAGGTGCACGTCGCGGGCGAGGTCACGACCCAGACCTACGTGGACATACCCGGCATCATCAGGGACAAGATCCTTGAGATCGGATACGACTCCTCGGCCAAGGGATACGACGGGCGGTCCTGCGGCGTGTCGATCTCGATCGGATCCCAGTCACCGGACATCGCCCAGGGCGTCAACGACGCGTTCGAATACCGCGAGGGCGAGGGCACCGAGGAGTTCGACCGGCAGGGCGCGGGCGACCAGGGGCTCATGTTCGGCTACGCATGCCGCGAGACCCCCGAGCTGATGCCGCTGCCGATCATGCTCGCGCACAAGCTGGCCAGGCAGCTGGCTGAGGTCCGGCGCGCGGGCACCGTGCCTTACCTGCGCCCGGACGGCAAGACGCAGGTGACCATCGAGTACGCGGGCGACAAGCCGGTGCGGCTGGACACGGTGGTGGTCTCCACGCAGCACGCGCCCGACATCAACCTCAAGGAGCTCCTGGCCCCCGACATCAGGGACTACGTGGTCGAGCCCGTCATCGCCGGCGCGGAGATCGACACCGAAGGCTTCCGGCTGCTCGTCAACCCGACCGGCCGGTTCGAGATCGGCGGCCCGATGGGAGACGCCGGGCTGACCGGGCGGAAGATCATCATCGACACCTACGGCGGCATGGCGCGGCACGGGGGCGGCGCCTTCTCGGGCAAGGACCCGTCGAAGGTCGACCGCAGCGCGGCCTACGCGATGCGCTGGGTGGCCAAGAACGTGGTCGCCGCCGGCCTGGCGGACCGGTGCGAAGCCCAGGTGGCGTACGCGATCGGCAAGGCGATGCCGGTCGGGCTCTTCGTCGAGTGCTTCGGCACGGAGAAAGTGCCGGTGGAACGGATCCAGGACGCCGTCCTCAAGGTGTTCGACCTGCGGCCGCGAGCCATCATTTACGCGCTCGACCTGCTCCGCCCGATCTACGCGCAGACCGCGGCGTACGGTCACTTCGGCCGCACCGAGCCGGATTTCTCCTGGGAGCGCGTCGACCGCGTCGACCAGCTCCGCGCGGCCGCCGAGTAACAGGCGCCCGGTCCGCGCCTCGCCGTCCAGGCTGCTTTCCCGATTTTTCCTAACGGACGGTGGTTCTCCGGCCAGCACCCGGTGATACCGGAAACGGGCGGTCGTCGACGACGCGTTTCATCACGATCGTCGAGGTGAGCCGCTGCACGCCGGGCAACGTGGCGAGTTTCTCGTCGCGCAGGGCCTGGTACCCGGCCAGGTCGGTGGTGGCGACTCGGACCAGGTAGTCAGGGTCGCCGAACAGCCTTTCCGCGTGCCGCACCTCGGGGATGTCGGCCAGGCCGCTCTCGAACCTCGTGATCGTCGCCGCGTCCTCCCGCTCCATGGTGACCTGCACGAGCACCTCGAAGCCGAGGCCGATCGCGGCGGGCTCGATAACGGCCCGATACCCGCGGATCGCCCCGCTGCGCTCCAGTTCGCGCAGCCGCCGGTGGCACGGCGCCACGCTCAGCGCGACTCGCTGAGCGAGTTCGGTGACAGTCAGGCGTCCCTCCGCCTGAAGCTCAGCAAGAATCTTTCGATCAACCGCATCCATATCAAAGATTATTGCACAAGACTGGGGATTTGTGGCATAAATATGCAAGAAAATGTCGCTTAAACTAGCGTATTTTTGCTATCAGAGACGGTTTTCCTGCCGAGAGGCCACCGATCAGCCGTGATTGACGCGCTCGAATACACACCGGTAGCCGCCACCGCGTTTGCGGTCCCGCAGTTCCTCCCCCAGATCCGCAAGCTTCGGGCCACCGACGACACGGCCGGCGTCTCCTGGTCATGGGCGGCGCTCACCAGCGTCAACAACGCTGCCTGGTTCGCCTACTTCGCCCTGGCCCGGTATTGGACCGCGCTCATCCCGTCTTCCTCGGCGGCGGTCCTGGCCGGGACGCTGGCGCTGATGCTTGCCCTCCGGGGGCACGCGAGACCCCGACCGTCGGCCCTGGTCGGCGCCTGGGCGGCGCTGCTCGTCGCGGCCTACGGCGTCGCCGGCGGCGCCGGCCTTGGAACGCTCCTGACCGCGGCGTTCATCGTGCAAGTCACGCCGTCGGTATGGATCGCGTACCGGACCGCGCGCCCCACGGGCGTCTCGCCCGGGACCTGGATCCTCATCCTCGGCGAGCTGTCTTGCTGGTTGATGTTCGGCTGGCACGAGTCCGATCCCCGGCTGCTCGCGCTCGGCGCGACCGGGGTCACCGCCAGCGCGCTCATGCTCGCCCGGGTCTACCGCGCGAGCAGGCGCGAGCAGGACCCGGCGGCGCAGCGGCGGGCCTTACCGGCGCTGCGGTTCTGGTAGGACGGAACCGTGGCTAAGGCGCGGAAGGATCAGGCGGTCAGCGCGCGGCTGCCCGTCGCCCGGGTGGCGGTGGACATCTCGCTCGCCCACCTCGACCGGCCCTTCGATTACCTCGTCCCGGCCAGCATGGATGCCGTGGCCGTACCCGGCTGCCGGGTCCGGGTCAGGTTCTCCGGGCAGCTCGTCGATGGCTACCTGCTGGAACGGACCCAGACGAGCGGACACCAGGGCAGGCTTTCCCGGCTGGAGCGGGTGACCTCACCCGAACCCGTGCTCACGCCGGAGATCTTCGACCTGGCCCGGGCGGTGGCGGACCGGTACGCGGGCACCCTGGCCGACGTGCTCAGGCTGGCGATCCCGCCCAGGCACGCGACGGCGGAACGAGAAGCGCCGCCCGAAGGCCCGCCCGAGCAGGATGCCGGGCTGCCCCGGCCGGGACCCGGCTCGTGGGCGCGCTACCCGGCCGGGCAGGCGTTCCTGGCCGCGCTGGCCGAAGGCCGCCC
>JASHVM010000158.1:0-3683 GCA_030044595.1 Streptosporangiaceae bacterium | reverse complement strand
GGTCCGCTTGGTCGCCGCGGTCAGCGGCTGTCGATCCGGCGGCCGGTGATCGTATCGGGGATGATCCGCACGTAGACGTCGCGGTCGGCGCCGACCCACGGCAGGACCGCGGCCGTCTGCTGCATGTGGCGGAGCTCGGCCGGATGCGCCACGCGATGAGCCTGCCCGCGGACGAGCACGCTCCAGCCCTGGCTGAGGGCCTCATCGAGGTAATCGACCTCGAACGCCACCTGGTCGTCGGCGTGGCCCTCGATCAAGGTACCCTCGCCGGTCCTGAGCACGATGGTGCCCGCCACCACGGCGAAGTTGACCGGAAGCACGACCGGCCCGGAGTCCGTGCCGAACGCGATCCGCCCGATGCCGCCCGCCGCGATCAGCCGGCGGCACTCGGCCGGCGTGAGCTTGGTCACGACGGGCGGGCCGGCCGGCCGGCCGTATCCCGGTGGCGCCTGAGACCCGGCGCCGAGCAGCGCGGCCGGCGTGGTCTGCAGAGCGGCGGCCAGCCGACGCAGCGCGGCCGCGTCAGGGCGGGCCGGGTATCTCTCCAGGTATTCCAGGTACCGCAGGCTCATCCCGGCCCGGGCGGCGACCTGGGCCTTGCTCAGGTGCAGTTCGGCGCGCCGCCGTGCGACCCGCTTGCTGAGGTCACCCGGATCGGGTGGCGACGGCCAGCCCCAGTCGTTCTGCCGTGATCCGCTGTCGTCCAGCCCCATGGGCCTGTTGTGCTGCTGCCTGGGTATGTAGCTCACGCTCATCGGGATCACGGCGCCATCGGCCCGGCTAAGGCCACGGACGCCGCTTCACCTCCTCGGTTCTCTCAGCTGTCGTGCAGGGCTTTCGCCCACACGCGCCAGCCTCGGCGGGTCGCAGCCGGGCGGCGAGTGGCCTCCGGCATATCTGGCCGGGACGTTGGTCCGTCGGATTGGTGCCGTGCTTCACCGCAGCCGGCTGCGGCCCATGGTCCCAGCCAGCCAGTGACTTACGGCACTGGCCGGATGCCAGCGGGCCGTTGAGGCTGAGCCGGCCGGGATAAACGTTGGGCGGTGATGTCCCATGATCGAGGTCACTGCGGCGGCGCTGGCGACCCACCCGTTCCTGCACGGCATGTCCGGTGATCAGCTGGCCGTGCTGGCCGGAGCCGCCTCGGACGTCACGTTCCCGGCCAGGCACCGGATCTTCGAAGACGGCGGTACCGCCAACCGCTTCTGGCTGCTCCAGTCCGGCCATGTCTCCCTGGACCTGCACGTTCCCGGAGAGGGACCGGTGGTCATCGAGACCATCGGGATGGGCGAGCTGCTCGGCTGGTCGTGGCTGTTCCCGCCCTACAAGTGGGCGTTCGGTGCCGTGGCCGCCAGCGCCGTGGAGGCCTTCGAGTTCCGCGCGCCAACCGTGCGGGAGGCGTGCGCGTCCGATCCCGGACTCGGGTATGAGCTGTACCAGCGGGTCACCCAGGTCCTGGCCAAGCGGCTGCAGGCCACCAGGATCAGGCTGATCGCCCGGACCGGCTACTCGTCAGCGGTGCACTGACGCCAGCAGCGCCGGGCCGGGCCGAAGCCGCCGGATGAGCCGGGCCGAGGACGACGAAAGGGTTGGCCATGAGCAGCTTCCCGCATCGCCTGGTCGTGCTGCGGCACGGGCAGAGCGAGTGGAACGCGGCCGGATTGTTCACCGGCTGGCAGAACGCCCGCCTGACCGCGCAGGGGGAACGGGAGGCCGCGAACGCCGGGGTGCTGCTCGCCGCGCACGGCATGCTCCCCGACTTCGCGCACACGTCCCTGCTGCGGCGCACGATCCGCACGGCCGACCTGCTGCTTTCGGCGGCGGACCGCGACTGGATCCCGGTGCGCCGGTCCTGGCGGCTCAACGGGCGCCATTACGGGGCGCTGCAGGGCAGGGACAAGGCCGAGGTCCTCCGGCAGTACGGCGAGCAGCAGTTCATGCTGTGGCGACGCTCCTACGACGTGCCGCCTCCGCCGCTCGAGGCCGAGGCCGTGTCCGCGCAGGCCGCCGACCCGCGCTATCAGGGCGTGCCGCCCGAGGCGCTGCCGCGCGCCGAGTCGCTCGCCGACGCCTCGGCCCGGCTGCTGCCTTACTGGTACGACATGATCGTGCCGGACCTGCGGGCCGGCGGCTGCGTGCTCGTCGTCTCGCACGGCAACGCGCTGCGGGCGCTAGTCAAGCACCTGGAATCCATCCCCGACGACCGGATCGCCGAGCTGGAGATCCCGACCGGCATCCCGCTGGTCTACCGGCTCGGGCCCGACCTGCACCCGGATGCCCTGGGCGGTCAGTACCTCGACCCGCGCGCCGCTCGCGCGGGCGTTCGAGGCCCTGGTCGCGGGGAGCGCGAAGGCTGAGCACGGCCGGAAGACCGGCCAGAACTCCGCTTGCGGTCATACTGCGGCACGGCCTCGCTCGCCGGTTCGGACGCGCACGGCCCGGTCCACCGCTGTCACCCAGATCTTCCCGTCGCCGATGGTTTCGGTCCGGGCGTACTTGGCGATTGCTTCGACTATCGTCTCGGCGTCGTCGTCCAGCACGACGAGGTCCAGCCGGACCTTCTGAAGGAGCACGGCCACGGGCGGGCCAGCGACCCTGCCGGGGGTGCCGATGAGGCGGCCGTATTGCTGCCCGAAACCTCGGACATCGGTCACCGTCAGCCCGCGAACCCCGTGGTCGATCAGGGCCGGTATCAGCTCATCAAGCTTCTCCGGCCGGACAATGGCGGTGATCAATTTCATCGTCGTGGTGCCTTTCGCTGGACTGGTTGAATTCTGCGCCCGGCGACGTAGATTCACCGGAGCATCGCGCCTTACATGCTGCGCATGCGGTGGAACTTGCGGATGTCATCCTGGCCCGCGAGCAGAGCTCCGGCTATCGCGACCAGGCACGCGACGGCCAGCGCCGTTCCTGTGATGTGCTTCATTGTTCGAGCCTTTTCTGCTGCTCTGGCGCAGCCCTTCTGCGTCCGGTTCGGGACACTTGATCCCGATCCCAGGCCAGCATGGCCGCCGCCGGCGGGACCCGATAGGGCCGAAGGGCCGGCCGCGGCCATGACTCAGGTCCCGCGGGCGCACGCCGGGGACGACGAAGCCGAGCCGAAGTCGCGGTGAGGCGCCGAAGCTCGGCCGCTCAGCGCGTCAGGGCGCCGGTCAGGGCCGCGCGCGGCGCCCCGGCCAGGGACGAAGGACCCCGGAATCATGAACCAACGCCCGTGGCCGGGGGCGGTCCGGCTGACCGACGGTAAGGGGAGAAAGGCATTGATACCGAACGGACGGTGGCTATGGCTTCCGAGGCAGCGCTTCCCGCCCCCCGGCTGATCCGCGCCGACGGGCTCGAGGGCCTGTATCAGTCCCTGGCGGCCGGGGGTTACCGAGTGATCGGCCCGGCTGTCCAGGACGGTGCCATCGTGCTGCGGGAGCTGTCGTGCGCCGCGGAACTTCCCTTCGGCTGGGGCGTCCGGCTCGGCCCGGGCGGATACCAGCTGCGCCGCCGTGACGACACCGCCGCGTTCGGCCACTCGGCCGGGCCGCAGAGCTGGAAGCAGTTCCTGCACCGGCCGCGGGAGCGGCTCTGGTCGGCGGTGCGGACCCCTGGCGGGGGTTTCGAACTGTCCGACGAGACGGGTGAGGCCGAGCCGCCGTCGTATGCCTTTATCGGCGTCCGGCCCTGTGACCTGCGCG
>JASHVM010000157.1:0-9253 GCA_030044595.1 Streptosporangiaceae bacterium | reverse complement strand
CCGCAGCGTCCGGGACGGCTGCTGGGGCCTGCGGGGCAAAGGTTGCCTGACAGGGCACGGCCGCGAAATTGGGCTCTACCCTGGAATCGTGCGCCTGGTCTCGCTGCTGCCCTCGGCGACGGAGATCGTGTACGCCCTCGGCCTGGGCGACGACCTGGCCGGGGTCACCTTCGAGTGCGACGAGCCGCCGGCCGCGCGCGCGGAGAAGGTCATTGTCGTGGGCGGCCTGGATACGTCCGGGATGACGCCCGGCGAGATCGACGGCTACGTCCGCTCGCAGCTTGCTTCCGGCCGGGACCTCTACACGCTGCACGCGCGGGCGCTGGCCGGGCTGGAACCCGACATTATCCTGACCCAGGACCTGTGCCGGGTCTGCGCGCTGCCGTCCGGGCAGGTCAGCGACGCGCTTCGATACCTGGGGTGCCGGGCTGACGTGGTGACCCTCGATCCGCGCTCGCTCGAGGAGGTGCTGGACTCGATCCTGACGGTCGGGCAGCGAGCGGGGGTACCCGAGCGCGCCGCGCTTGTTGTGGCTGAACTGCGCGCGCGGCTGGACGTGGTGGCGGCCGGCGTCGCCGGGTCGGTGAGACCGCGGGTCGCGGTGGTCGAGTGGGTGGACCCGCCGTTCACCGCGGGCCACTGGGTGCCGGACCTGGTGACCGCCGCGGGCGGCCTGCCGGTGGCCGCCCAGCCCGGTGCGCCGTCGGTACAGACCAGCTGGGCTTCGGTTACGGCGGCGGCGCCGGACCTGGTAGTGGTCGCGCCGTGCGGCTATCACCTGGAAGGCGCGGCCGAGCAGGCGGCGGTGGCAGCCGGGGCACTGCCCGGCGTGCCGGTCTGGGCGATCGACGCCGACGGCATCGTGGTCCGCCCCGGCCCCCGGCTGGTCAACGGCGTCGAGGCGCTGGCCTCGATCTTCCATCCGCAGGCCGTGCCCGCCGCGCCGCCTGGCGCCGTTCGCCGCGTCGCCTAGAAAATGGTTCGACGGGCTTGTCTTGCATCTGCTAATTTTTCTTGGCAGGTAGGAGATTGGACGCTGTGGACACCTCGGACCTGACCGGTGACGAGCTGCTGCGAGTGCTGGCCACGCTGGCCAATCCGCACCGGCTGCGGGTCGTCGCCGCCCTGGCGGGGGAACGCAATTACGTGAGCCAGCTGGCGCGCGAACTGGGCATCAGCCGCGCCCTGCTACAGGTTCACCTGCGGAAGCTAGAGGCTGCCGGGCTGGTATCGGCGGTCATCGAAGTATCAGAGGACGGGAAGGCGATGAAGTTCTACGAAGTAACGCCCTTCGCGCTGCAGCTGACGCCCGGGACGATCATGATCGCGGTGGAGTCACTGCACGTTGATGGTGATCTTGACGCGCGGGTGCGGCCATGAATCCCAATGACTGGCTGACATTCACCGTTTCGCTGGCGGCCGCGGTCGTACTGGTCACGTGGGTGATAGCCAGGCAGCTGACCGCCTCGCGGCAGGCGCGGGCGGAGCTCACCGCCGGCGGGCAATACCGTGATCTTGCCGACGAGTACCGCCGGCTCAGCGATGTGGCGATCACCACCCAGGAGCACCTCGACCTCAGGCTCACCGACCTCAGCGTGCGGATAGAAGAGCTCCGCGACAAGATGGAGCAGATGCAGCACATCCTCAAGGAAGTCGAGTAGAGCCCCTGGCGGGCGGCTCGCGCACGGGGGTGACGATCGTCCGGCCGTCAGGATCGGCGCTCACGGTGACCCGGGCGGCGTAGACCCGGGCGATCAGGTCCTGGGTGAGCACCGTGGCCGCGGTCCCCGCGGCCTCGACGCGCCCGTGGTGCAACAGCACCAGCTGGCCGGCGTACTGGCCGGCTTGGGTGAGGTCGTGCAGCGTGGAGACCACGGTCACGCCGCGGCTGCGGCGCAGCTCGTCGACCAACTCGAGCACCTGCTGCTGATGCCCGATGTCCAGATCGCTGGTCGGCTCGTCCAGCAGCAGCACCTGGGGCTCCTGGGCCAGCGCGCGGGCCAGCACCACGCGCTGGCGTTCCCCGCCGGACAAGCGGCCGAGCCGCCGGTCCGCGAAGGCGCTGACGTCCAGCCGGTCCAACGCCTCGGCGGCCTTCTCGCGGTCCCGGCGGCCGGGGCCGCCGAGGTACCCGAGGTGGGGCGTGCGGCCCAGCAGGGCGTACTCCTCGACCGTCATGTCCGGCGGCAGCACCGGAGCCTGCGGCACGTAGGCGATGAGGCGGGCGCGGCCGCGGGCGCGCAGCGAGCCGAGGTCGGCGTTGTCGACCTTGATCGTGCCGCGGTGCGGCAGCAGCCCGGCCAGCGCGCGCAGCAGCGTGGTCTTGCCCGCTCCGTTCGGACCGATCAGCGCGGTCCAGCCCGCGGCCTGGACGGCGCAGGACACCTCGTGCAGCACCCGGACGCGATCAAGCTCCACGGTAAGCCCGTGCACGGCGATCGCGTTCACGTGCGCACCGCGCTGGTCGAGCGCAGGATCCAGACGAACACCGGCGAGCCCACCAGCGCGGTGACCACGCCGATCGGCAGCTCGGCAGGCGAGACCACGGTACGGGCCAGGGTGTCGGCCAGCACCAGGAAGCCCGCGCCCACCAGCAGCGAGAGCGGGAGCACCAGCCGGTAGGAGGTGCCGGCCAGCCTGCGCACGACGTGCGGCACCACGATCCCGACGAAGCCGATCAGGCCGCTGACCGCCACGGCGCTGGCCGCGGCCAGCGCGCACGCGGCGACCACGATCAGCCGGACGCGCTCGGGGCGCATCCCCAGCGCCCGGGCCTCCTCGTCGCCCACGGACAGCACGTCCAGGTGCCTGCCGTGCACCAGCACGACCGCGACGCTGATCACCGAGTAGGGCAGGATCTCGGCCACCTGCTGCCACGTGGCGCTGGACAGCGAGCCGAGCAGCCAGTAGTAGACCTGCTGCAGGTCCTCGGCCGATCGCTGCAGGACGAACGTTTGCACGGCGGCGAGGAAGAGGCCCACCGCCACCCCGGCCAGCAGCAGCGTAGCGGTGCCCGGACCCCGGACGGCGCCGGCCACGTAGGCGATCGCGACCCCGGCCAGGGATCCGGCGAAGGCGGCGACCGGCACCGCTCCCGGGCCCAGGCCGCTGAAGTACACGATGGCCAGCGTCGCGCCGAGCCCGGCCCCAGCAGACGCGCCGAGCATCCCGGAGTCGACCAGGGGGTTGCGGAACACGCCCTGGTATCCGGCCCCGGCCACGGCGAGCAGCCCGCCGACCAGGGCCCCGAGGACGATGCGCGGCAGCCGGATCTGGAAGAGGACCGCGCGGTCCAGGGAACTCAGGCTCGACGGCAGGTGAACGAACGGGATCTTGTCCAGCAGCGCGGTGACCGTCGCGGCCGGGTTGAGGTCCGCCGCGCCGACCAGGGCGCTGGCGAGCATCGCGGCGGCCAGGAAGGCCGCCGCGATGCCGTAGCCGCGTGCGGCGCGAAGCCGCCTGCCGCGGCTGCCCGCCTTCACCGCGCCGCCGGTCTCACGACCCGGCCGCCCGCTCGACGGCCTGCGCGATCTGCTCGACCAGTTGCGGCAGCCGCGGCCCCCAGCGGGACGCGATGTCGTCGTTCAGCCCGATGACCTCGTGGTCCTTCACCGCCGGGATCGCCGACCAGCCCGGCCGCGCCGCCACGACCGCCGGTGTCTGGCCGCCGTCCGCGGCCTGGTTGTCGGCCAGGAAGATGATCCGCGGCGCGGCGGTGACGATGTACTCCTCGGAAAGCTCCGGGTAGCCGCCGTCGGAGGCCTTGTTCGCGGCGTTGGCGATGTTCTTCAGGCCGAACAGCCCGACGATCTGCCCGATGAACGTCGAGGAGGTGACCGAGTAGTAGGGGTTGGCGGTCAGCTCCCAGTAGTAGGTCAGGTTGGGGTGCGACGAGCCGGCCTGCCGGACGTACTTGGTGATCTGCGTCTTCATCGACGCCACGGTCCGCTCGGCCTGCGCGTAGTGCCCCGTGGCCTGGCCGATCTGGTCGATCTGCGCGTAGGCGTCGTCCAGCGTGGCGGCGGGCGGCTCGATCAGCACGGGGATGCCCAGCTTGCCGAGCCCGGAGACCAGGCCGTTGGCGTTCTGGTAGGAGATGACCAGGTCCGGCTGGTATTTCGCGATGGCCTCGAGGTTCGGGGTGAGGCCGCTCAGAGATGTCCTTGGCACGCCGGGCGGGTAGTCGGAGTCGGAGTCAACGGCCACGACCTGCGGTCCGGCCCCGACCGCGTACAGGTCCTCGGTCGCGGTCGGGGCGAGCGAGACGATCCGGCCGGGCCTGGCCTTGATGGTCACCCGGCCGTTCGACGCCGTCAGCGTGACCGGGAACGACGCGGCGGCGGCCGGGCTGGCGGGTGTGGTGCTGTTAGTACTGCTGGTGCTGTTGGTGCTGCTGGCCGAGGCGCAGCCGGCCAGCGCGGCGAAGAACACCGTGGCTGCTACGGCGAGGCGCCCGGGGCGCGCGCGGAGATTCATCGTGCGACTTCCTCCCGAGTAGGCGGGAAGGAAGGCGAGGTCGCCTGCGGGCCGCGCGGGCCCGCCAGGACGGATCGCCCTTCCCACGAGGGTCGATATCGTCAAGCGCGGCAGGAGGCGACCTGGCTTGGGCCCGCGCGGGCCGTCACAGTTGCGGGACAGCGCCGGAATGGTCCGCCGTGGCGGACTTCACCGGCTTCGCTACCTGGCGCGCGGCCAGAACCGACGCGAGATTCGCCGGGTCCGGCGCCAGTCACAGTAGCACGCGGCACCGGCTGGACGCTGCAGGGCGAGGTGTTCCCGTTCTGGCAGGACGCGATCAGCCTGGCCGGGTCATGGTCTGCTTCGCCGGCCCGAGCGCCCTGGCCACCTACAGCGGCGGGCCGGCCTTGAGGACCAGGTTGCTGGTCGTGCGCTGGCCCGACGGGCTGACCCAGGTTACGGAGATCGCGGCCCCCGGCCGGTACTTGGACACCACGCCGGTCAGGTCCTGCGGCGAGCCGATGGCCTGCCCGTTCACGGCGGTGATGACGGATCCGGCCGTCATGCCCGCGGCCGCGGCCGGGCCGCCGCAGATGACCCCCACGATCAGGGTGCCCGAGCTGACCGACGCGATGGTCGAAGGCGCGGTCAGGTCGCGGTCGTTGCTGTAGCAGCTCTGGTTGCCGCTCCCGCCGAACCCGCCGAAGCCGCTCCCGCCGAACCCGCCCAACCCGCCGCCGCTCTCCTGCTCGGCCTGGGCCTGCGGACTGCTGTCCGACCCCTGCGCGATGTAGATCCCCATGAAGGGCGGGTAGCCGATCGTGACGGTCGAACTGGCCTGGCCAGCGGCGATCTCCCGGGCGACGGTCAGGGCGGTGTCGATCGGGATCGCGAAGCCGGCCGAGTTCTGCTGCACCGAGAAGCCTTCGCCGCTGCCCGCGGTAATCATGCCGATGGCCTGGCCGGCGGAGTTGGCCAGCGGGCCGCCGGAGTCGCCGGAGATGATCTGCGCGTTCGTCTCGATCATCCCGTGCAGGGTCTCGGAGGTGATCGAGCCGCCCTGGTCACTGGCGGTAATGGTCTGGTTCAGCGCGGTCACCTGGCCGGCCGCGGGGACGATGGCGCTCTGCCCTTCGGCGTTGCCCATGGCCACGACCGAGGCGCCCGACTTGACCGTGGCGGAGTCGCCAAGCGGGACCGTGTGCAGGCCGGACGCGCCTTGCAGCTGGATCAGGGCGATATCCCCGGTCACGTCGTAACCGACGACCTTCGCCTGGTAGGTGTGGCCGGTCGAGACGTCCGTCGCGGTGATCGAGGTAGCGTCCTCGATGACGTGGTTGTTGGTCAGCACCAGGCCATCGGAGTTGATCACCATGCCGGTGCCCGCGGCCTCCTCGCTGTTGTACTGGAGGGTGGTATCGATGATCACCAGGCCCTGCTTGACCTTGTCCACGATCGCCGTCTCGCCCGAGGTCGTGCCGGAACCGCTGCTGGGCGTCGGTACCGCGCTGCTTGGCAGGGGCGCCGGGACCTGGCCGCTGCTGGTCGGCTGCGGCGCCGCCGAGGTGTTGGACGCGGGGTGGTACAGGGCCACAACCGAGCCGGCGCCCAGCGCTCCCGCGACCAGGGCCACGGCCACGTAGCCGAGCAGCCCGACGCGGCGCCTGGGCGGCCTGGGCGGCATCGGCGGCAGTGGCGAGGTCGTCCCGTAATCGCTCATGGGCGGCTGGCCGTAGCCGCTGTAGTCCTGCATCTGAATCACGCCTTAGGTCGGGCGTCCGGATGTTTACTTCCAGTGAGCCCCACGAAGCTGATGAACACCTGAAGGCTCGCTCCAGATTCCCGCTTGCCTGTGACGCTGGCGTTATGCGGACAGCCGCTTGCCGGGCCCTTCCGGGCGTTCCGCGGGCTCTCGGGCCTGCGGGCTCGTTTCCGGCCCGCGGCGCCGTTGGTCCACCCGGCCCAGCGCGTCTTCCAGCAGCCCGAGGGCAAGCTGCCTGGACAGCTTAGCCCTGCGTTTCCGGCGTTTCCGCCACACTCCGGGACCCTCTCCGTGTCGTTCCGCAGTCCACGATCTGCACACCTGCCCGACAGGCCGACAGTCACTCGCGCGCCGGGCGCGGACTTCTCAGTGAAAGGTCTGTGACGATCTGTGATAAGAATATACCCCTGCCGATCGATAAATATCGGCGCATCTCAGTGGCTAGCCGGGCGGGGGCTGGCCGGGCGGGAGCTGCCCGGGCTGGGGCTATCCGGGCCGGGGCTGGCCAGGCGGGCCAGTTCGGGGACGAAGTACGGCGCGTCGATCGTGCCGACCCCCGAGGCCAGGTTGTAGCCGGGCCCGGCGCGGAAACCCGGCACGGTGTGCTTGCGCCCGCCCTGCTCGAACGACACCGTGTTGTTTCCCGAGGTGACATCGACGATGCCCGGCGCGTGCTCGGCCGACAGCTGGTACAAGGCCGGGTTGATCAGTCCCAGGGGGTGCCCCGCCACCTGGTCGGCGAGGGCGACGACCCCCGCGAACAGCGGAGTGGCCTCGCTGGTGCCGCAGGTCGGGGACCAGCCGACGGGAGCGCCGGCGAAGGTGTTGTAGATGTCCACCGAACCGTCGCAGGCGGCGCTCATCGAGATATCCGGCACGCCGCGGCGGTCGCCGACGACGCCGCGCACGCCGTTCTGGTACCAGGGGCGGCTGAAGAAGATGGACGTGCCGCCGCCGCTAGCCAGCGGGTTCGGGCCGGGGTTGCCGTCGACGAACACGTTCGTCGCCTTGTTGTAGGTGTCGTTCCACACGGTCGGGGCGGTCGGGTTGCCCTGGGCATTGAAGTGCAGCTGAGTCCCCCCGACCCCGGTCACCAGCGGGTCGCTGTCCGGCCACGAGGTCACCGGGAACAGGTAGTAGGTCGTCTCGTCCAGCTTGACGTCGGCGGCGCCCGAGTCGCCCGAGGCGGTGAGCACGGTGACGTGATCCTGGTCGGCCAGCTGGTAGGCGCCGCGCAGCGCCTCGACCGCCTTCTGGCTCGGGAAGGTTTCCTCGGTGGCGCCAAAGCTCTGGCTGATCACGTCCGGGTGATAGTGCTTGAGCACGTACTCCTCGGCCGTGATTATCTGTGGGAAGCCGTGTACTCCCTCGGTCTCCGATACCGGCGTCTCGGCCAGCAGGATCTTTGCTCCGGGTGCGATCGTGTGCGCGTACTCCACGTCCAGCGTGGTCTCTTCGGCCCAGCCGACCATGTCGGAGTTGGCCGGGTTGTAGGCGGGGACCCGGCCGGCGGGCTGGATGATCTGGAAACTCGGCGGGGCGGGCAGGCCGAACGTCTGGTCGAAGACGCGCAGGTCGTTTGCGATGGTGGGCGAGCCGTAGGAGTCGACGATGACGATCGTCGTGCCCTTGCCGGTCACGCCGCGGGCGTACAGCGCGGGCAGGTTGTACGCCCGTCTGATTTGGGCCGGCTGGAAGCACGCAACCTTGTAGGCTTTCTCACAGTCGGCCGTGCTGGGCGGACCCGCCTGCGCCCGGCCGATACGGATGACGCCTGGCTGGAGGATCACGTCAGCCAGGGCGGAGCCTGTCGCCGCGGGACCCGCGGCGAGCGACCCAGGCGGCGCCGATCCGGGTCCGGATCCCGCCGCTACGAGAGCCGTGGTGAGACCGCAAACAGCGAACGCGACCGCCGCCGGCCTCGCCAGCTGCATGAACGACTCCTCCCTCGGCCTCGACGACCATAACACGCATAATCGGATAAGAACACGATCAAACGGCGGGATCCGCCAGGTGGCCTGTAACGGCGCTCCCGCTGTACGCTTGTCGACCGTCATGTGACGGGGTGGGCCTGATCAGCACACTGGGTTGACGAGCGTCACGACGGGCAGAGGGGAGCATCATGCGCCTCCGAAGTAGCGTGGCCATCGACCTCGGTACGGTCAACACGCTCGTCTGGGTCGCTGGACGAGGCATCGTGCTCGAAGAGCCCAGCGCGATCGCCATCGACACGGCCATCGGCAAGGTCGCCGCGGTCGGCGCGGCCGCGGACGCGCTGTCGGACAAGGAACCGCAGGATATCCAGGTGATCCACCCGCTGCGCGACGGGGTGGTCGCCGATCTGGACGCGACCGCGGCCATGCTGCACGGTTTCCTGCATCAGGCGCGCCGACGCGTCAGCCTGCTGCGGCCGCAAGCCCTGGTGTGCGTGCCGAGCGGCGCCACGCCGGTCGAGCGGCGGTCCATCGTCGCGGCACTGGGCGTCCGCCGGCCCAGGTACAGCGTGCGGCTGGTCGACGAGCCGGTGGCCGCGGCGGCCGGCGCCGGGTTCGACCTGAACGGCGGGGCGGGCGGCTTCGTAGTCGACATCGGCGGCGGGACCACCGAAGTCGCGGCGGTTGCGGGCTGGCGGGTCGTCCGGGCGGAGTCGCTGCGCAAGGCGGGCAACGCGATGGACGACGCGATCATGCAGGCCGCGCGGTCCGAGCTCGGCCTGATCATCAGCCAGCGAGCCGCCCGGCAGCTCAAGATGACGCTGGGGGTCACCGGCGGGGCGGAAGGCTGGGCGGAGGCGGTCGGCCTCGACGCCGGGCAGCGGACCCCGCGCACGGAATACGTGCCCGGGAAGCTGGTGGCGGGCGCGCTCGAGCCCATCGTCGCGGCGATCGCCGCGACGGTGCACGAGATCTTGTCCAACATCCCGGCCGGCCTGGCCGAGGACGTGGTCCGCGGCAAGATCCGGCTGGCCGGCGGCGGCGCGCTGCTGCCCGGCCTGGTGAGCCGGATCGAGACCGCCGCCGGCATCGGCGCGGT
>JASHVM010000156.1:0-4614 GCA_030044595.1 Streptosporangiaceae bacterium | reverse complement strand
GTTCCGAGCCGGGCCGGCCGGTCAGCAGGTCGGCCAGCTCGCCGTTGACCCGGTCCAGCAGGCAGGTGCGCAGCAGCAGATCCTGCACGCCGGGCGGCTGGCGGTCCAGCATCTCGGCGAGCAGGTACTCCGCGACCGTGCGGTCGCTGCCGGAGAACTCGGTGACGAACCGCTCCGGGTCGGGGTGCCCGGCCAGGGACAGCGCCGCGAGCCGCAGGCCCGCGGCCCACCCCTCGGTCCGCTGGTACAGCAGCGCGGCCCCGGCCCCGGACAGCGCGATGCCCGAGGCATCGAGCAGCTCGCGGGTTTCCCGCTCGGAAAAGCGCAGGTCCGCCGCGCGGATCTCGGCCAGCTCGCCGGCCAGCCGCAGCTGGTGCAGGCCCAGCCGCAGATCGTGACGCGTGGCCAGCACCGCGTGCACCCGCGCGGGAAGGCTCGTCAGCAGCCGGGTCAGCGCAGTGAGTGCCTCCGGCGATTTCAGCTCGTGCAGGTCATCAATGACCAGCGTGATGCCGGGGCTAGCCTCGGCGAGCTCGGACAGCACCCGGTCGACCATGGCCGGTGCGTTGAAGTCAGGCGTCGCCGCCGATGGCCCCGCGCCGCCGGCCGGGCCGGTGGCGCCACGGACCGCGTCGAGCAGGGCCAGCCAGAACTGCTGGGCGTCGTGCTGGTCACGTTGCACCTGCAGCACGGCGAGCCGGCGCGGCTGCCCCGGACGGCCGGCCCACGCGCGCAGCAGCGACGTCTTCCCGCTGCCGGCCGGCGCCGAGATGATCGTCACCGTCCGCGCCGCGGCGCGATCCAGCGCAGCGACAAGATCACCCCGGTCGATCAGCCAGGGAGTTGCTTGAGCCACCGTCACAGGCCTGCCTTGGTATAGACCCCGGACACCCTAGCGTCCGTGACGCAGTCCAGGCATCTTTTCTCTCGGTACCAGGCCAGCGGACGCGCTGTCAACGCCGCGCAAACCTGCGCCGCCCCCTGGCCCGGCGGATCACCGGGTTCCGGTGACGACCGTTCACCTGCCTGGCGGCCAGCCTGAGCTCGTCGCGAAGGATCGCGCGATCCGGTTAAGGAGGAGGAACTCATGATGAGCAACTACGTGCGGTGGCCCGGCGAGCGCGTCGCCGCGGCGCTTCTCGGTCAGGTGACACTATGAGCGCGAAGGTGGCCATCGTGGCCGGCGCAGGCGGCCCGCTCGGTCGCGCGACCGCGGTGACCCTCGCCGCCGGCGGCCTCACCGTCGTAGCGGTCGACCGGAGCGAGCGCGGGCTGGGTGACCTCCCCGATGGCATCCGCCGCGAGGTAGCCGACGCCACCGACCCGGCCGTGGCGAGGCAGCTCATCGACCGGATCGCCGGCGAGATCGGAGTCCCTGACGTGCTGGTGAACACCATCGGCGCGTTCCGTCTGGGAGACGCGCTCACCACGACGCCCGAGACGCTCCGGTTCATGATCGACGTGAACCTGGGACCCGCGCTGTGGCTGAGCCAGGCGGTCGCGCCGCACATGCAGCGGCAGGGTTCGGGTGTCATCGTGCACGTCACCGCACGCCCCGGGGTTGAGCCATCCGGCGGCATGGCGGCGTACAGCCTCAGCAAGGCCGCCCTCGCCTACCTGACCCGCATCCTCGACATCGAGCTGCGCCCGCACGGGATTCGGGTGAACGCGGTCGCACCCCAGCTGCTCGACACCCCCGTAAACCGGGCCACGTTCCCGGCGGAGACGATGGCGCACGCGACCGCGCCCCAGGCGATCGCCGACGCGATCGCCTTCCTGGTCAGCGCCGCCGCGGCGCCGGTAAGCGGAGCGATACTGCCGGCCTACGGCGCCTGAGGAGGCGGCAGAAGGTAGGGCAAGGTCAGCGGTAGGGGCGCCCACTGCGCAAGACAGCCGGCCATCAACGGGCCGATGCCAAGCGCGCCGACGTTAACTGACGTGCCGATGGTCCGAGCACGGACCGCGGACGCGTCCGGATCCGCGCGCAGACGCAACTCGATGAGGTACGGGATGGCAACGCCCGCAGTCAGCCCGACCGCTACCCCGGTGAGCAGGCGCCCGACCAGCAGTGCGGGCAGGTCCTTCCACACTGCGAGCAACCCCGCTGCCGCCATCATCGTCGCGACGGCGCTGACCATCACGCCCCGGCGCCCGACGCGCGCGGCGATGGAGTTGTCCCTTTGCAGCGTGGCGATCGTGCCGGCCGCGAAGATCGCGTAGATCACGGTGATCGTGAAGGCCGACAGGTGATCTCGCGTCCGGTACAGGCCGTAGAGGGGACTCGGAACCGTCGCGAACGCCGTGACGATCAGGAAGGCGAACGCCACGGCCCAGAAGCCCGAGCCGAGCCGGCGCCCAAATGAGCTCCCCATGGCCGGACGGTAACGGCCGTCGCGGTGAGCGGCGCTCACCTGATCCCGGTGATCCGGTATCCGGGGCGAGCCGACCGACCTCGAGCAGGTCCGGGCCGCCTCCCGCCGCATGTCCAGCACGCGGCGCGAATCACCAGGATCCGGTGAGGACCGCTCACCTGGCTGGCGGGGAGCCTGGACCTGTTGCGAAGGCACGGCCGCCAGGGCACGTGCCCGAGATTTAAGGGAGATGCCGTGACATCACCAGATTCCGGCGCAGGCAGCGCCGCGGACGCGCCCGACTACGCGCCGATCCCCCGGTCCGCGCTGGGCCCGGCGCTGAACGACCAGGGCTATTACGTCGAGCGGGTAGAGCGGAACCTGTACTACGTCACCGACGGCGTGTACCAGGCGGCGTTCCTGGCCACCGGGGACGGGGTGGTGCTGTTCGACGCGCCGCCGTCGATCGGCGGGAACCTGCGCCGGGCCATCGATGAGGTCGCCGCGGCCGAGGGCGTGACGAACGCGGTGACGCACCTGGTCTACTCCCATCACCACGCCGACCACGGCGGCGCGGCCTCGCTGTTCGGCGGGGATGTGACCCGGATCGGGCACCAGGAGACCCGGCGGCTGCTGCTGCGGGACGGGGACCCGGCCCGGCCGGCGCCGGAGGTGACCTTCGCCGACCGGTACACCCTGCAGGTGGGGGGGGAGCAGGTCGAGCTGGCCTGGCACGGGCCGAACCACTCACCGGACAACATCTTCATCCACTTCCCGGGGCACGACACGCTGATGCTGATCGATGTGGTCAACGCCGGGTGGGTGCCGATCTACAACCTCAACCTGTCCGAGGACGTCATCGGGTACATGGGCGCACCGGCCATCGCGCTGTCCTACCCGTGGACCCACTTCATCTGCGGGCACCTGGGCCGGCTCGCCACCCGCGAGGACGTCGCGACCCACCAGGCCTACGTCGCCGACATCGAGGCCAGTTCCCGGGAGGCGCTGGCCAGCGTCGACCCGGTGCCGTACTACATGGCGGCCGGGGAGAACTTCTGGGCCGGGGTCAAAGGCCACCTGGACGCGGTCACCGAGCGGGCGGCCGCGCCGGTCATCGCCAAGTACACCGGCGTGCTGGCCGCCGCCGACATCGAGGTGTTCACCCTCACCACCACCTTCCAGATCATGCAGTCGCTGCGGCTGGACCGCGGGCCCAGCGGACCGGTCCACCCCTGACCAGGACGCGCCCGGGGCCGGCCAGCGCCGGCCCCGGCGGGGACCTGGCCGGGCAGCCGCCGACCGGCCGCCGTAGGTTGCCTGGTATGGCAGCTGGTGACATCCCAGGGCCCGGAACCCTGCCCGCGGCCATCGCCGTGCGCGGCGCCCGGCACAACAACCTGCGCGACATCGACGTCGACGTGCCGCTGTGGCGGACGGTCGCGGTGGTCGGCCTATCCGGATCGGGCAAGACGTCGCTGGCCATCGGCACGCTGTACGCCGAGGGCTTGCAGCGGTTCCTGGAGAGCCTGAGCACCTACAGCCGCCGGCGGCTGACCCAGGCCCAACGGCCCGACGTGGACCGGATCGATCACCTGCCGCCCGCCCTGGCCCTGCGGCAGCGCCCGCCGATACCGGGGCCGCGCAGCACGGTCGGAACCATGTCCGAGGTGCTCAACGTGCTGCGCCTGATGATGTCACGGCTGGGCTCGCACCTGTGCCCGAACGGCCACCTCGTCGCGCCGTCGATCGCCACGCTCAGCGAGGAGATCGTCTGCCCGGTGTGCGGCGCGCGTTTCGTGCATCCCAGCGCCGAATCCTTCGCCTTCAATTCCTACGGCGCGTGCCCGGCCTGCCAGGGCCTGGGCGTGCGGTCCGAAGTCGACGTCAGCACCCTGGTCCCCGACCCGGACAAGACGATCGCCGACGGCGCGGTGCTGCCGTGGAACTCCGGCGGGCGGCGGCTGTCGATGTACGCCGCGGGTGAGCTCGGGGTCCGGCTCGACGTACCGTACCGGGAGCTGACCGACCATGAGCGCGACATCGTGCTGCACGGTGAGCCGGTCCGCCGGCAGGTGACGCTGCACTCGGGCCGCAACGAGCGGACCGTCCAGCTGTCGGTGAACTACGACAACGCGGTCGCCGCGGTGGAACGGTCCCTGCGCAGCGACAACGAACGCACCCGCCGCCTGGTCCAGCGCTTTCTCATCACCCGGGTGTGCTCGGTGTGCCACGGCACGCGGTTGCGGCCCGAGGCGCTGACTTC
>JASHVM010000155.1:0-3860 GCA_030044595.1 Streptosporangiaceae bacterium | reverse complement strand
ACGCGGAGGTCCGCGGCGCGAGCACCGCCCAGTACCCGGTGTTCGTCGACTACACCGAGGACGTGTACGAGGCCGTGGCGCGCGAGGTCTCCGACGAGCTGGCCAAGGCGCTGACCATCGCGGCCAAGCACGACCGCGAGGCGGAGACCGACCGGGTCAAGGCGCTGGCCACCGAGCGGCTCGGCGAGGCCTGGGAGGGCCGCGAGAAGGAGATCAGCGCCGCGTTCCGCTCGCTCACCAAGAAGCTGGTCCGGGAGCGGATCATCCGCGACGGGGTGCGCATCGACGGCCGCGGCCTGACCGACATCCGTCCGCTGTCCGCGCTCACCCACGTGCTGCCCAGGGTGCACGGCTCCGCGCTGTTCGAGCGGGGCGAGACCCAGATCCTGGGCGTGACCACGCTGAACATGCTCCGGATGGAGCAGATGATCGACACGCTCAACCCGGAGCGCACCAAGCGCTACATGCACAACTACAACATGCCGCCGTACTCGACCGGGGAGACGGGCCGCGTCGGCTCGCCGAAGCGCCGCGAGATCGGGCACGGCGCGCTCGCCGAGCGGGCTCTGATCCCGGTGCTGCCGACACGGGATGAGTTCCCCTACGCGATCCGGCAGGTGTCCGAGGCGATCGGCTCCAACGGGTCGACCTCGATGGGCTCGGTCTGCGCCTCCACGATGTCCCTGCTGGACGCGGGCGTGCCGCTCAAGGACATGGTGTCCGGCATTGCCATGGGCCTGATCCACGAGGGCGGCCAGTTCGTGACGCTCACCGACATCCTCGGCGCCGAGGACGCGTTCGGCGACATGGACTTCAAGGTGGCAGGCACCGAGCAGGTGATCACCGCGCTGCAGCTGGACACCAAGCTCGACGGCATCCCCGCCTCGGTCCTCGCCGCGGCGCTGAAGCAGGCCCGCGGGGCGCGGATGACCATTCTCGAGGTCATGCGCAGTGCCATCAGCGAGCCGAACGAGATGTCCCCGTACGCCCCGCGGATCATCACGATCAAGGTGCCGGTCGACAAGATCGGTGAGGTGATCGGGCCCAAGGGCAAGATGATCAACTCCATCCAGGACGACACGGGCGCCGAGATCACCATCGAGGACGACGGCACGATCTACGTCGGGGCCACCGACGGGCCGTCGGCCGAGGCGGCCAAGGCCGCGATCAACGCCATCGCCAACCCGCATATGCCCGAGGTCGGCGAGCGGTTCCTCGGCACGGTGGTGAAGACCACCACGTTCGGCGCGTTCGTGTCGCTGCTGCCCGGCAAGGACGGCCTGCTGCACATCACGCAGATTCGTAAGCTGCACGGCGGCAAGCGGATCGAGAACATCGACGACGTGATCCACATCGGCGACAAGATCCAGGTCGAGATCCGCGAGGTGGACGACCGCGGCAAGCTGTCGCTCGTGCCCGTCGAAGTGGTCGAGCGCGAGGCAGCCGAGAGGAAAGAAGCGGAGGCGTCCGGGCTGTCCGGCGAGTCACGCGGTGACCGTGCCCGGGACCGGGGCGGCGACCGCGACCACGGCGACCGTGACCACGGGGACCGTGACCGCGGCGAGCGGAGCGGCGATCGCGAAGGGCACGACGGGCACCGCAGGACGCGGCACCGCACCCGTGGGCGTCACGAATAGATGGACGCCGAACCGACCCAGGGTGTCAGCCGCACCGTCCTTTCCAGTGGGCTCAGGGTCGTTACCGAGCGCCTGTCTGCGGTGCGCTCGGTGGCCCTGGGCATCTGGGTGGGCGTCGGCTCCCGCGACGAGGACCAGGCGCACGCGGGCGCCACGCACTACCTGGAACACCTGCTGTTCAAGGGCACCAGCCGCCGCACCGCGCTGGAGATCTCCTCGGAGATGGACGCGGTGGGCGGCGAGATGAACGCGTTCACCGCGAAGGAATACACCTGCTACTACGCGCGGGTCCTCGACCGGGACCTGCCGCTGGCCGTGGACATCCTGTCCGACATGGTGACCAGCTCGCTGATCGCGCCGAAGGACGTGGACGCCGAGCGCAACGTGGTACTCGAAGAGATCGCGATGAACGACGACGAGCCCTCGGACACCGTCCACGAGGCGTTCACCGCGAAGCTGTTCGGCGACACCCCGCTCGGCCGCCCGATCCTCGGCACCACGGACTCGATCAAGCGGATCACCAGGGACCAGATTTTCGAGCACTACCGGGCTAGGTACACCCCCGAGCACCTCGTCGTGGCCGCGGCAGGCAACCTGCACCACGACACGATGACCGAACTCGTCAGCGAGGCGTTCGGGCCGGCCCTGGACCGGGTGGCCCAGCCCGCCGCGCCGAGGCTGAACGGGAAGCCCTCCGCTGCCGAGGCGGGCGCCGGCCTGACGCTGGTCTCCCGCCCCATCGAGCAAGCCAACCTGGTGCTCGGCTGCGAGGCCATGTCCAGGACCGATGACCGCAGGTTCGCGCTCAGCGTGCTCAACGCTGCGTTCGGCGGCGGCATGTCGTCGCGGCTGTTCCAGGAGGTGCGGGAGAAGCGCGGCCTGGCCTACTCGGTGTACAGCTTCGCCACCCAGCACTCCGACACCGGCGTGTGGGGCGTCTACGTGGGCTGCCTGCCGTCCAAGGCCGACGAGGTGCTCGCCATCTGCACCGAGGAGATCACGAGGGTGATCGAGGGCGGCCTGACCGAAGCCGAGCTCGCGCGCGGCAAGGGCCAGGTCCGCAGCTCGATCGTGCTCGGCCTGGAGGACCCGTCGTCGCGGATGAGCCGCCTGGGCAAGTCCGAGCTGGTGTACCCGCGGCTCGAGCCCGTCGAAGAGGTGCTCGCCAGCATCGACTCCGTCACCCACGACGACATCCGCTCCGTGGCCGCCGACATCCTCGGCCGTCCCAAGGCCCTGGCCGTCGTAGGTCCCTTCGACGACCCCGCCGCCTTCCAGATCTGACCTCCGGGACGCCGCACAGGATTATCGTGGACACTTACCCCGGGGAATCCGCGGGGTAAGTGTCCACGATCTTTCCGACGAGGCGGAGGACGACATGGTCAGGGTCGGGGTGCTGGGGGCGCGGGGGCGGATGGGGCGCGAGGTGGTCCGTGCGGTGGCCGAGGCTCCGGACCTGGAGGTCGGCGCCGAGGTGGACCAGGGCGACAAACTCGACGTTCTGACCGGATGCGACGTGGTGGTCGACTTCACTCACCCCGGCGTGGTCATGGAGAACCTGCGCTGGTGCGTCGAGCACGGCCTGGACGCCGCGGTCGGCACGTCGGGGTTCGGCGAGGACCGCCTGGACGAGGTGCAGGGATGGCTAGCAGAGCACAAGCATGTGCGCGTCCTCATCGTGCCGAACTTCTCCGTGGGCGCCGTCCTGATGATGCACTTCGCCGGCCAGGCCGCGCGGTTCTTCGACTCCGCCGAGGTGATCGAGCTGCACCACGCCACCAAGGTGGACGCCCCGTCCGGGACCGCGCTGCGCACCGCGTCCGGGATCAGCGCGGCGCGGACCGCGGCCGGGCTCGGCGCGCCGCCGGATGCCACCGTGTCGGCCCTGCCCGGTGCCCGCGGTGCCACGGTCGACGACGTGCACGTCCACTCGGTGCGCGTCGCGGGCCTGCTGGCGCATCAGGAGGTGCTGTTCGGCGGGCACGGCGAAACGCTCACGATCAGGCATGACTCGCTGGACCGGGCCGGGTTCATGCCGGGCGTGCTGCTGGCCGTCCGCCAGCGTGGCGCACTGCCCGAGGGCCTCACCGTCGGCCTGGAGACCCTGCTCGGACTCGACTAACCGCCTCGGCCGGGAGTGACCCGTCCCCCGGATCCCGCGTGGAAGTACGGTCAGAGGTATGTGCCGAAGCATCAAGACCCTTCGCCCGCCATACGCCGAGC
>JASHVM010000154.1:0-18790 GCA_030044595.1 Streptosporangiaceae bacterium | reverse complement strand
GGGGTGGCCGCGCAGGTGCTGGTGAAGCTGGGCGCCGACCTGAACCGGGTCCGCCAGCAGGTGATCCAGCTGCTGCACGGATACCAGGGCCAGGAGCCCGCTTCGGCCGGGGCCGCCCTGGCCGGCGCGGCGCTGGGCGGGGCGAGCGGCACCGACCTGGCGGACCGGCTCAGGTCCCTCGCCGCCCGGCTGGCGGTGGTCGAGGCGCGGCTGAGGGAACTCCCGCTGGCTCCCGGTCCGGGCGACTGAATCGGAGGCCGTGATGTTCGAGCTGTTCAACAACCAGTCACGACGAGTCGTCGTCCTCGCCCAGGAGGAGGCCCGTGCGTTCAACCACAACCACATCGGGACCGAGCACCTCCTGCTGGGCCTGCTGTGCGAGGGCGCGGGCACGGCCGCCAAGGCGCTGGCCGCGGTGAACGTCACCCTGGATGCCGCGCGGCAAGAACTCGAGGCGATCGTCGGCCGGGGCAAGCAGCCGCAATCCGGGCACATCCCGTTCACGAAACGCGCCAAGAAGTCACTGGAACTGTCACTGCGGGAGAGTCGGCAGCTCAGCGACAACTACATCGGTACGGGCCACCTTCTGCTGGGGCTCATCCACCAAGGCGACGGCGTGGCCGTTCAGATGCTGGACAAGCTGGGCGTGGACCTGAACGAGCTACGTGAACGGGTGACCCAGGAGCTGCACGATCATCCGGAACGGACCGACGGCGTCCGCGAACCGGAGGATCCGGAGCAGCGCCAGACCGTGTTCCGGCAGCGAGAGGAGATCCAGGCCCTGCTGGACACGATCGACGAGCGCCTGAGCGCGATCGAGCAGCACCTCGGGATCACCCGAGAAGGGCCGGACGAGCTGCGCAGCCTCGACGAGCGCATCGCCAAGGTCCGCCAGGACAAGCAAGCCGCCGTCGACGTCCAGGATTTCAAGCGGGCCGCGGTCCTGCGCGACGCGGAAAAGGAGCTGCTTTCGGAGCGGGCGCGCGTAGTACAGGAGGTTCACGCCGACTCAGGTGACGGCCACCAGAACGGAGCCGGGACCGACGAGACGGGCCCGGAGCCCGCTGAGGGCACCGCGCCCGGTGACGGCGCCCAGACGGGCGAAGGCGCCGCAGGGCCCGATGAGATCGCCCTGCTGCGCGCTCGCCTGGCGCGCCTGGAGGCCCGGCTCCGCGAGCACCATATTGATCCAGATGAACCGGCAGAGGCTGGTTAGCCGGGCCTGAGGCCGCCGCCTGCTGACCCCTCGCCGCACCCCCGAAAATGTCATACCCCCCTCGTAATGTGGGCGGTATGAACCCATCACGGAGACGCCGCGCCAACCCCTCGCAGCAGCGGTGCCGGTGCGTGGAATGTGACGCGCTGGCCGAGGGGATCGAGCTCGATCCCCAAGCCTGCATGCAGGCCGTCGCCGATGACATCCGTGCCGTCGGCTGGTCGGTATCGGCCGTGCTCGGCGACGAGATCGCGCCGCCCTGGGCGTACACCATCGGCCTGTGGCTGAGTCATCAGGGCCCGGAACTGACCTTGTTCGGTCTTCCTGTCGAGCACATGACGATCATCTTGAACTCGGTGGGAGACCGCATCGCCAGCCGCGCGCCGATCCAAGCCGGAGACCAGCTCGACGGGATCTGCCCGTGCTCGCTCGCCGTCCGCCCTGTCCACGCGAGCTGGCGGACGACCAGCCTGTTCGCCGTGTCGGACCGGTACTACGGCTACGTCAGGCCGGCTTGCCTCCAGGTGGTCTGGCCGGACCGGAGGGGCCGGTATCCTGGAGATCCGGGGTTCCAGGCGAAGTACGAGGGCAGGCAGCCGATGCTCTGGCTGCCGCGCGAGGATCACCCGCCGGGTGTATGGACCCGGATCGACCAGCTGTCCTGACCAGCAGGTCCGCTCGCCGGCTAGGTGCCCGGCCCGGCATGACGAGCCGGAAACGATGCTAGCTGGGAAAACAACTTGCCCCTCAGCCGTGGCGCTGGTTACCGTCAGACGGCCAGGATGGCCGGCCGGACTGGCCGGCGCCCATCAGAAAGGATCGAGCCGATGTCACGGGGTGGCCTCGCCCGCCGGTTCCCCGTGCTGGCGATCCGGGATTTCCGGCTGCTGCTCGCCGACCGGCTGATCGCGCCGGCGTCGATCGGGTTCTCCATGGTTGGCGTCTCGTTCGCGGTGCTCAAGGCCACGAACTCGGCGACTGACCTGTCCTACGTGCTCGCCGCCCAGATCGCGCCGTCGCTGGTCTTCGCGCTCATCGGCGGCGTCGCAGCCGACAGGTTCCCGCCGCAGCGGGTTATCGTCGCCGCCAACCTGCTGATGGCGCTGGGCGAGGGAACCTTCGGCGTACTCGTGCTGACCGGACGGCCGCCGTTGTGGGCGATGCTCGGGCTGGAGGCGCTGACCGGGACCGGGATAGCGATCTTCTACCCCGCCTCCCAGGCGCTGCTCCCCCGCCTTGTCCCCCGCGGCATGCTGCAGGAAGCGAGCGCGATCAGCCGGCTGGCGATGAATACCGGTCAGATGTCCGGCGCGGCCGTCGCCGGCCTGCTGGTCGCGGCGGCAGGACCCGGCTGGGCGCTGGCGCTGTGCGGTATCGGCATGCTCGCCACGGTGCCGCTGCTGCTGTCCATCCGGGGAGCGCGGGAACCCGTACGGCCCGGCACGGGAGAAGCCGCCAAGAGCGAGGCTGCGGCGGCGCCGGGCATGCTCACCGAACTGCGCGAGGGCTGGTCGGAGTTCCGCTCGCACACCTGGCTGTGGGTGATCGTCGCCCAGTTCTGCATCGTGATGATGGCCTGGTACGGGGCTTTCTCGGTGCTCGGCCCGGTGGTGGCCAGGGAACATCTCGGCGGCGCCGCCGCCTGGGGCGCGATCACCGCGGCCGACTCGCTGGGCCTGATCGCGGGGGGCCTGGTGTCACTGCGGTTCACGCCTGGCCGACCCATGCTGTTCGTGGTGCTCACCGGGGCCGCGGTAGCCATCTCCCCGCTCTCGCTGGCGATGGTCCTGCCGCTGCCCGCTGTGTGCGCCGCGTCGTTCAGCCTCGGCGTATTCGTCGAGATGATGATGGTGCAATGGACGGTGGCACTGGCCCGGAAGATCCCGCCGGACAAGCTGGCCCGGGTGTCGTCTTACGACGCGCTCGGCTCGGTCATGGCCATGCCCGCCGGTGCCCTGATCGCCGGTCCGCTCGCCGCCGCGATCGGGGTCTCCTCCGCGCAGTACGCGGCCGCGGCCGCGATCATCGTCGCGTCCGCGCTGGCGCTTGTCCCCCGCGACATCCGGACCATGCGAAGCGATGCCGCGGCGCCCCCGGCTGCGGAGGACGTGGCGCCCGAACTGGAAGCCGCGGTCTTACCGCGGGCCTGCCCACGCGGATCGCCTCGTCCTGGCGCGCTCAGGACGGCCGGACCAGCCGCGTAGAGGCTCAGGGCAGAACATGCCCACGGTCCAGCCTGCCCGCGGCTGCGTCTTGCCTGGCCGGGGCCGCGGCTTGCCCGGCTGCCGCGTGTCCAGTTCGGCCCATACGGCTTTGCCCGTTGCGGTCTCGCGCACGCCCCACTTGGCGGCCAGCGCATCGACGAGCACGAACCCGAAACCGGACTCGTCAAAGCTGGCTGGGATGCGCGGCCGCGGCCAGCGCCGGTCGGCGTCCTGGACCTCGATCCGCAGCCAGGTGCCCGCGGCTTCCAGGTCCAGCGCGATCGCGTAGGTGCCTCCGGCGTGCCTGACGGCGTTGGTGACCAGCTCCGAGACGAGCAGGACGGCGTTCTCCTCCACGTGCGCCAGCCGCCAGCTGGCCAGCGCGTCGCGGGTAGCGTCGCGTGCCAGCCGCACCGCCCGGTCCGCGACCGGGAGCGTCATCTGCAGGCTCCCCTGGGTTCTGTCCGTCCTCCAGGGGCGCGAGTGAACCCGCGGGGGTTCGCCTTGGTCAGCCGTCATCGAATGCCTCAACCTCGTTGTCCGCCGGTCGTCCGGCACTGCTCACGGCGGACGCCATAGCAGGCGCTCAGGCCCTGCAGCCGCTGCCACGTCATGGACGGCGCCCATTGACGTGGCCCTCGGTGCGCGTTTCCCCGTGCTGTGTTGCTTTGAGGATCGGCCCCGGACCTCAGCTGAAACTAAGGAAAACATCATCAAAAGCTGTCGAGTTTCCGATCATCAGCTGTAGATAAGGTAATTATCGCCTGAAGGCCAGCACGGCGGAGCCCCCGCAGGACCCGCCGTACTGGCCGGCACCTCAGACGTTCTTCTGATACGAGCGGAAGGTAACGACCGACACAGCAACGCACGCCACGGCCAGGACGAGCAGGCCGCCGCAGCGCACCGCGATCGCGCTCCAGTCGGGCTGGGCCGACAGCGCGGACCGCCCGATCTGCACCACCCAGTTGAGCGGGTTGCGCGAGGCGATGGCCTGCATCCAGCCCGGCATCAGGCTGGTCGGTATGAACGCCGAGGACAGGAACATCAGCGGCAGCATGAAGAACGTGTACACGCCGATGATGGCCTCACGTGAGCGCAGCAGCATGCCGACGGAGTTGGACAGCGCGCCGAACACCACGCCGACCAGGATCGACGCCGCCACCAGCACGGCCACCCCGGCGACGCCGCCGCGGTAGCGCGCCCCGCCGGCCAGGCCGAGCGCCACGATGATCAGCGACTGCACGGTCGTGCTCACCGCCTGCTCGGCCACGGTGGCGTTCATGATCCCGATCCGGCTGGCCGGCGAGACCAGGAACCTGTTCAGCGTGCCCCGCTCGATCTCCTCGATCATCGTCATGCCCGCCCACATGTTGTTGGACATGGCGTTCATCGCGATCACGCCGGGCACCAGGTAGGCCAGGTACGTGCCGCCGAAGGCAAAGCCCGGAATGTCGATGACCCGGTGGAACAGCTGGCCGAACAGGAACAGCCAGACCACCGGCTGCACCACGCTGAACGCGAGCACCCACGGCTGCCGGACCAGGGCGTGCAGCTTGCGGCCCGTCAGGTACCAGGTGTGCAGCAGCGTGGTGCCGAACGGCACGGTGCTGGACCGCCCGGGATCGACCTGGGCCTCGCCTGACGGCGCGAGCCTGAGTTGCGCGGTAGCCATTACCTGCTCGCCTCCACTACTTCGAGCTCGTCGTCTTCTCCGCCACGATGCGGCGTCCCTGACTCGCTGTACCGGCGACCGGTGTGCCGCAGGTACACGTCGTCCAGCGACGGCCTGGCCACGGCCACCGAGGCCGCGGACACCCCGGCCCGCTGCAGCGCCGCGAGCACGACCGGCACCGCGGCCGCGCCATCGTCGCTGCGGGCCGACACGTCGCGCCCGGCGATGACCACCTCCCGGACCTCCGGCACGCTGGCCAGCACGCCGCGGACCAGGCTCGCGTCTGCGTCGGCGGGCAGTTCCACCTGCACGACGTCGCCGCGCAGCTCGCCCTTGAGCCGGTCCGGCGTGCCGGATGCGACGACCCGACCACGGTCCACGATCGCGAGCTGACCCGCCAGCCGGTCCGCTTCCTCGAGGTAGTGCGTGGTCAGCAGCACGGTCATCCCACCCACCTCGCCTTCGCCCTTCTTTCCTGCCAGCCGCGCGATCTCCTGCCACATGGCGGCCCTGGACTCCGGGTCCAGGCCGGTGGTCGGCTCGTCCAGGAACAGCACCGCGGGCCGGTGCACCAGGCCCAGCGCTACGTCCAGCCGACGCTGCATGCCGCCGGAGTAGGTCTTCACGAGCCGGCCCGCCGTCCCGGCCAGCCCGAAGTGATCGAGCAGCTCATCTGCGCGGGCGCGCGCCGAACGGCCGCGCAGCCCGTACAGGCGGCCCTGGAGGACCAGGTTCTCCCGGCCCGTGGCCATCGGGTCGGCGCCGGATCGTTGCGCGACGACGCCGATCACGCGCCGGACCTGGCCGGGCCGGGCGAGCACGTCGATGCCCTCGACGCGGGCCGAACCTTCGTCGGGCCTGGCCAGTGAGGTGAGGATCTTGACCGTGGTCGTCTTGCCCGCTCCGTTCGGGCCGAGCAGGCCGAAGATCATGCCCCGCGGGACGCTGATGTCGAGCCCGTCCAGCGCCCGGATGGCGTGCTTCTTGCCGTGGGTAGCGTAGGTCTTGACTAGCTGACATGCCTCGATGGCATCGTCGGTCGAACTCACTTTCATCTCCTACGGTTACGGATCGCGACGATCCGGCCCGCGAGGAGAAACCCGGCTACTCTTGACGCTGGGACCTCGGGTTCCGCACGCTCGCGGGATCGGCTTGAGGTTGGCGGCCCCGGTCCTGGTGTTGCCGCACCAGGCCGGGGCCGTTTGATCAGGTGTCTGGTGTCGTGCCTCCTTGCTGGGCGATGAGCGCCATGACTTCGTCAGGAACCTCGCCCGTGGCGTGGAAGTGCCGCCAAGCATCCAGGCCGGCGAACGTGCCGTCACTGAACTCCTTCAGCAGCCCGCGCACCCACTCCTCCTCGGCCTGGCGCAGCGTCAGGTAATACTCCGATTCGATGAGGAAGAGCCGGGGGATCTGAGCGCGCAGCGTTTCCAGCTCAGCGAGGAACTGGCCGTTCGCCTTCTCCAGCGCGGCCAGCCGTTGCCGCAGCAGGTCGATCAGCTCGTCGGGCGGCAGGATGGCACAGTCGCCGAGGGCCGCCTCGAAGCTGGTGTACTCCCGCTCCGGCACGCTGAGCAGTTCCCGCATCCAGTCGCTCAGCTCACGACGGCCCTCGTCGGTGATCTGGTAGGTGGTCCGCTCCGGCTGCCTGCCCTCCCGGGCCACCTCAACGGCCTCGATGAAGCCGTACTTCTCCAGGTTCTGCACGACCGTGTAGAACGATCCCCAGTTGATCTTGATGGAGTTATCCTTGCCGCGCTCCCGCAGCTTCGACGCCATCTCGTACGGGTACATCGGCCGCTCCGTCAGCAGCGTGAGCAGCGGCAACGCCAGCAGGTTACTGACCTTGCGTCGCCTCGCCATCCCGACCACCTCGTCTCCGAGTCCTCGTAATAGAGTCCTCGCTTCCAAGTACTCGTAGACGAGTATAAGCACACGGGCGGCCGTTCCGCCAAGCCGCAATCAAAGATCTTTCCATCCGAACGGACGGTGGTCACCCGCGCCGGACGCTGCGCGCCTCGCCGCCTGGACGCCGCTGGCGGCTCGCCTCAGCCGAAGAAGACTTCGGCCTCGGCGTAGCGCTGCGGGGGAACGAGCTTGAGCTGGCTGGTCGCTTCGGCGAGGGGCACGCGGATGATGTCGGTGCCGCGCAGCGCGACCATCACCCCGAACGCCTCCTCGTGCACCGCCTGGACCGCGTGCACGCCGAACCTGGTCGCAAGGACCCGGTCGAACGCTGTCGGCGTCCCCCCGCGCTGGATGTGACCGAGCACCGTGCAGCGGGCTTCCTTGCCGGTGCGCTTCTCGATCTCGTCGGCCAGCAGTTGTCCCACTCCGCCGAGCCGTACGTGCCCGAACTGGTCAAGCTGCTCGGCCGAGGTGGCGAGCTCCTCGCTTATCGGGTGCGCGCCCTCGGCGACCACCACGATCGGCGCGAACCTGGTCTGGAACCGGTGCTGTACGTAGGCGCAGACCCGCTCGATGTCGAACGGCCGCTCGGGAATGAGAATCACGTTCGCGCCGCCCGCGAGCCCCGCGTGCAGCGCGATCCAGCCGGCGTGCCGGCCCATTACCTCCACGATCAGCGCCCGGTGGTGGCTTTCCGCCGTCGTGTGCAGCCTGTCAATCGCCTCCATGGCGATGTTCACGGCGGTGTCGAACCCGAAGGTGTAGTCGGTGGCACCGAGGTCGTTGTCGATAGTCTTCGGCACCCCGACGACCGGGACGCCCTGCTCGCCCAGCTTGGTGGCCACGCCGAGCGTGTCCTCGCCGCCGATCACGACCAGCGCGTCGACGCCGAGGCCGGCCAGGTTGTCCTTGATCCGCTCGACGCCGTTGCGGCTGCCGCCCGTGCTCTTCAGCGGGTTGGTGCGGGATGACCCGAGGATCGTGCCGCCGCGCGGCAGGATGCCCCGCACCGCCTGGACGTCCAGGGGCATGGTGTCGCCCTCGAGCGGCCCGCGCCACCCGTCGCGGAACCCGACGAACTCAAGGCCGTATTCTTGTACGCCCTTGCGGACTACGGCGCGGATAACCGCGTTCAACCCGGGGCAGTCACCGCCGCCGGTAAGGACTCCCACTCGCATGGCACCAACCATAGTCGGCGAGACGCCCGCTCGGATGGATGCGGCAGGAGCCGGAGGTAAAACTAAGGCGCCCGCCTTCCGCCACCGGTGGCAATCTAGGGAAGGCGACCTTGCGTCCAACCAAACACAGATGGGAGTCGGCTGATGGCGGTTAGCTTCGCGGTAGACATCAAGCCCTTGTTCACCGACATGGACGTGGCGCACATGAGGAGCTCGGGCGTCTCGCTGGATGACTTCGACTATATGCGCGATCCAACCCACGCTCAGAACGTCCTGGACAAGGTCAGCGCCGGGGTAATGCCCCCCAGTAGCAGCGGCGAGCCTTCATGGTCGCCCGAAAAAATCCAGCTCTTCCGGGATTGGATGGCCGACGGATACCAGCCCTGAGGGTGTCCGCCCGCAGCTAAGCTAGTGGGCTGGTCATAGCGCTCGGGGTAAGCGCGGGCGATCTTGACCCCGAGGTCTCGCGCGCCGTGCCCGGAATGTCAACGGGCCATGTCCTTCGTGGCGTGCCCGGCGGCCCTGCATCGGGTGCCGGGCGCGCCCGCGCCTTGCGCGGCTCCCGGCTCTTACGAGACCAGATTGCCGCTGGATACCAAGCCGGGGTGAGGCTCAGCGGAGTTTTGCCTGTTTAATTATTTGAACTGCAAGAACAGCATCGATTGGCATGAAGGGCGTTGACGGCATGTCACCATCGCTTCCAGGCTCGTTGCTGCCGGGCGCGGAGCCGTTCGAGCACGCGGGCGGCCCGGTTGGCGTGCTGCTGTGTCACGGGTTTACCGGCAGTCCGCAGACGCTGCGACCGTGGGCAGAATACGTGGCCGAGCAGGGCTTCACGGTCAGCCTGCCCAGGCTCCCCGGGCACGGCACGACCTGGCAGGACATGGCGCGGACCGGCTGGCAAGACTGGTACGCCGAAGTAGACCGCGCATTCGGCGCGCTGGCGAGCCGGTGCGAGCAGACCTTCGTGTTCGGTCTTTCCATGGGCGGTTGCCTCGCATTGCGCCTGGCCGAAGTACACGGCCAGGCGGTGCGCGGCCTCGTGCTCGTCAACCCGTCGCTAGCTCCCGATACCAAGCTGTTCCTGGTCGCTCCCGTGCTCAAGCACGTGCTGCGGACATTGCCCGGTGTCGCGAGCGACATCAAGAAGCCGGGCGCCAGCGAAGTGGCGTACGAGCGGGTACCGGTTCGCGCGGCCGCCACCCTGCCCAAGCTCTGGAAGGTTACGGCCGCGCACCTGGCTGATGTCTCCCAGCCGGTGCTTGTCTACCGCAGCACGGTGGACCATGTGGTCGGGCCCGCGAGCATGAAGGTGCTGCTCGCAGGCTTGCCCAGGGACCAGATCACGGTGCGCGAATGCGCCGACAGCTATCACGTCGCGACGCTCGACAACGACGCCGAGGCCATCTTCGAGGGCAGCGTGAAATTCGTCCGCGATCACGCCGGTTAGACGCTGACTTAGGCTCCCGGCACCGGACCGGGGACGGCTATCGTGGAGGCAGGCTTCGATCCGGGTAGCGGTGGGACGTGGCGGACTGGGATAACACCGAGGACAGGGAACGCGACGAGGACGCTGCATGGCGTGATCTTGTCGCGCAGTTCGACACGCCCTCGAGCGCGCAGCAGCCGGTCCCCTGGCCCGAGCGCGAGGACATGCCGCAGGCCCGGGGACCGCGGGTACCTCATGAGACCCACGAGACTGAAGGTACAAGAGGAGCATATAGGTCTGATGGGATACTCGGGGCTGAAGAGGAGCCTGCTCTGCGCGAAGCCGACGGAGGCCGCAGGGACGAAGGGCTGCGCGGGCCTGACGGGCTGAACGGGGAGCGCGGGCCTGACGGGCTGTACGGGGAGCTTGAGACAGACGGAAGCTACCGGGGGTTCGGGGAGCCCGGGGCGGACGGAGGACGGGACGGGTCTCGCGGTGGCCGGCTACCCGGGGCGCGTGATCCGGACCTGACACTGGTCCCTCGGCTGATCCGGGGACCTGCGGCGGGCGGGACCCCGGCCCGCGGGACGCCGGCGGACGACGACGAGCATTTCGTGCCGCCTGCTCCGCCGCCGTTGCCCAGGCTGGACCCGCTGACCAAAGGCGCCTGGGCAGCGCTTTTCGGCGGACCCGGCTACTTGGTCGTAGCCACCGCCGCGGGCTGGTCAGTGCCCGGACTCGCGGCATTCTGCGCGGTCGCCGCGTTTGTGGCTGGCTTCGCCATACTCGTGCTGCGCATGAACGAACCTGGCTCCGGGGATCCGGACGACGGCGACGACGGCGCGGTGGTCTGAGGGGCGGGGACCTGAGGGACGGCCACCCGGCTGGCCTCCCGGGCCAGGCCGGCGGCGCCGACGATGCCCGCGTTCTCACCCAGCTCAGCGACTCTGATCTCCGCGAACGGCCGGTGGCCGCGCCCGGTCAGGGCCCGCTCAAAGGCCGCGCGCGCGGGGTCGAGCAGCAGGTCACCAGCCTCGGACACGCCGCCGCCGATCACGAAGCAGGCCGGGTCAAGGATCGCGGCCAGGTCGGCGAGCCCCTGGCCCAGCCAGCCGCCCACGGTCTGGAAACAGCGGAGCGCGGCCGGATCGCCTTCGGCGGCCGCGCGGGTGATCTCCGGGCCGCAGATGCCCTCGGGCGATCCGCCGCCCAGTTGCAGCAGGCGGATAGCGCCCTCCGGCGTGCGCCTGGCGAACTCGCGTGCCTCGGCGACCAGGGCGCTGCCGCTGGCGTACTGCTCCCAGCAGCCCCGGTTCCCGCAGCCGCAGAGCCTCCCGTCCGGTACCACCCGGACATGTCCGGGTTCACCGGCGATACCCCAGCGGCCGCGATAGAGCTCGCCGCCGATGATGATGGCGGCTCCGATCCCCGTTCCGACCGCTACTAGCATCACGTCGCGGTAGCCGCGAGCGGCACCGAACCGCGCCTCGGCCCAGGCCGAGGCGTTCGCGTCGTTTTCCACCACCACCGCACGGCCGACCCGCTCTTCTACCCGCTGCTGCAGCGGCTCGTCGCGCCAGGCGAGGTTCGGCGCGAACAGCATGGTCGAGCGTTCGGCGTCGACGAACCCGGCGGCACCGAGCCCGATGGCCGTGACCTCGTAGGCGGCGAGAAGTTCGGTCACCACGTCGGCGATCGCCTGCTCGGTCCGCGGCGGGCTGGCGGCCGGCGTGGACCGCTTCAGCTTCGCGATGATCTGGCCGCTGGAGTCGACGACCCCCGCGGCGACCTTGGTGCCACCGACATCAACGCCGATGGCGAGGGTCACTGGCCCTCGTCGTCCTGATCCGGCTCAGATGTTGGCGGTGGCGCCGGCGGTGGAGGTGGCGCCGATGGTGAAGGTATTACCGAGGACGGAGGTGATACCACCTTCCGTTCGGAAGAACGGTTTTGATCTTTCATAGCCTGCTCGAAGGCTGAGAAAGCCTCCTGCAGCACGGACGCGAAGACTCCGCCCGCGTCGGCGAGGCGGGCGCCGAGGCCGGGACCTGAGACGCGCGCCGCGCGGGCCGCCTGGCAGATCGGGCACCACTGGCACTCCGGCGGCTCGTCGGGTGGTGCCTCGTTGGTGGCCTTGTCCCACACGTCGCCGTAGTCGCGCTTTTCCTGGCCAACCGTCCTCTTGACCTGGTCGGCCACCTGGTTGGCCATGCTGCGCGCGCCTGCGCGCATCAGCCAGCGCTGGAAATCAGCGATGGGGTCGCTGGCACGGCGCGGCTGGCTACCGCCGCCGGGCCGACCGTTGGTTCTCGACTGGCCGCTATCGCTTCTCGGCTGGCCCCTATCGTTTCCTGGCTGGCCGCTGTTTCGCGGCTGGCCGTCGCCTCCAGGCTGGCCTTCATCTCGGGATTCGGACACCTGACGCCTCCTACCCTTGATGGTACCGCTACCACTGCAGCACAAAGGGAGCGCCGGTGGCGCGGAAATGCCCCACGTTCAGGCATTCCGTGACGCCGATCCTGGTCCTGCGGGCCAGCGGCTGGTGTACGTGCCCGAAGATCGAGTACCTCGGCCGGGTCGCCCGGATCGCCTCGAGAAGCGCCACGCTCCCCTTCTCCAGACGCCTGGCCACGGTGTCATAAAGGAGTTCGGGCACGGCGGGCGGGATGTGCGTGCACAGCACATCCACCTCGCCCACCGCCTCGATCTTGGCCCGGAACTCCTCCTCGGTCATCTCATTCGGCGTCCGGTACGCCGACTTCAGCCCGCCGCCGACAAAACCGAATCTCCATCCGTCCAGTTCCACCGTGCCGCCATCGAGGACGTGGTGCCCTGGTTTGATGTACCTCTGCCACATTCTGGGGACGTCGACGTTGCCGTACGTCAGGTAGGCGGGCTCGGGGAGAGCGCCGAACAGCTCGGCGTATTGCCTGGCCATCGCGGCCTCGAACAAGATCGCAGGGCTCTCGGACTTCTGGGCCAGCAGGCGGGTCGACAGTTCCCTGGCTTCGTCGAATCTCCTCGCGGTGCGCAGTTCGACGTACACGCGCGCGGCCTCGGTGCCGAACAGGTCGGCGAAGATGCCCTGGCCGTAATCGGCGTAGTCGAGGAACAACAGCAGGTCTCCCAGGCAGATCAGCGCGTCGGCGCCGCGCGCGGCGCCGACCAGCGCGTCCGCGCGTCCGTGCACGTCGCTCACCACGTGAACTCGCATGTCACCACCGTAAGGCCGGCCCGGAATCGAGATGGCTGGCGTGACTGTAAATAGGAAATGGCCGGCGCTTTAAGCTTGTGTTGCCAAGTAGCTACCCCACGGGAGATGCCGTGCGCGAATTCAGCATTCCGGCCCTGGCAGAGATCCCGGTGACCGCCAATCTCACCAACGCCGTCTTCCGCCGGGCGGACGAGCAGCCGCAGGCGGTGATCATGCGCCGGCCAGGACCTTCCGGGGAGTGGGCCGACGTGACCGCGAGCCAGTTCGCCGGCGAGGTCGTCGCGCTGGCCAAGGGCCTGGTCGCCGTCGGGATCCAGGCCGGTGACCGAGTCGCGCTCATGTCGCACACGTCCTACGAATGGACGCTGATCGACTACGCGATCTGGTCGGCCGGCGCGATAACCGTGCCGGTCTACGAGACGTCCTCGACCGAGCAGGCCGAGTGGATCCTCAGCGACTCGGGGGCGCGTGCCTGTTTCGTCGAGACGGCCAGCTTTGAAGAGGGCATCGACGGATTCCGTGACCAGGTACCCGCGCTCGAGCACATCTGGCGGATCGCGCCGGACTCGCTGAGCGGCCTGATCGAGACGGGCGCGGCGGTCGGCGACGAGGTTATCACCGAGCGCGCGGGGATGGCCAAGGCTTCCGACCCGGCTACTGTCATCTACACCTCGGGTACCACGGGACGGCCCAAGGGCTGCGAGCTCACCCACCAGAACCTGCTGGCCGCCGTGCGCAACGCCTTCCTGGGCCCGCTGGCAGCCCTGACCGAGACGCCGGAACCGAGCACGCTGCTCTTCCTGCCGCTGGCGCACGTCTTCGCCAGGATCATCGAGGTGGGCTGCATTGAAGCCGGAGTGGTGCTCGGGCACTGCGGGGACATAAGCGGACTGCTGCCCGCCCTGGCCTCGTTCCGGCCGACATTCGTCCTCGCCGTGCCCAGGGTGTTCGAGAAGGTGTACAACACAGCGGAGCAGAAGGCCATCAGCGAACGGAAGGGAGCCATCTTCGGCCGCGCGGCGCGGACCGCGATCACCTACAGCGAGGCGCTCGACTCGCCCGGGAGCCCGGGGTTCGGCCTGCGGATACAGCACGCGCTGTTCGACCGGCTGGTCTACGCCAAGCTGCGGGCCGCGCTGGGCGGGCGGGCCGATTATGCCGTCTCCGGCGGCGCCGCGCTGACCGAGCGGCTCTGCCATTTCTTCCGCGGCGTCGGCGTCACGGTACTGCAGGGGTACGGCCTGACCGAGACGACGGCCGCCGCCACGGTCAACCAGCCGGACCGGAACAAGATCGGCACCGTCGGCCAGCCGTTGCCGGGAGTCGCGATCAGGATCGCCGAGGACGGCGAGATCTTGATCCACGGGCCGATCGTCTTCCCCGGCTACTGGCACAACGAGACGGCGACCAAGGAAACCTTCGCCGAGGACGGCTGGTTCCGCACCGGCGACATCGGCGAGCTCGACGACGAGGGATTCTTGACCATCACCGGGCGGAAGAAGGAGCTCATCGTCACCGCCGGCGGCAAGAACGTTGCCCCCGCGGTGCTAGAGGACAGGCTGCGCAGCCACGCCCTGATCAGCCAGGCCATGGTCGTCGGGGACGGCAAGCCGTACGTCGCGGCGCTGATCACGCTGGACGCTGAGGCGCTCGGGCCATGGAAGGAGCGGCACGGCAAGCCGGCCGACGCGACGATCGCGTCGCTGCGCGACGATCCGGACCTTATCGGCGCCGTGCAGGCCGCGGTCGATGACGCCAACCAGGCGGTCTCCAGGGCCGAATCCATCAGGCGCTTCCGGATCCTTGACGTGGACTTCACTCAAGAGAGCGGTCAGCTCAGCGTCAAGCTGGGCATCCGCAGGAGCGTGCTGCAGAAGGACTTCGCAGCCGAGATAGACGCGCTGTACTCCTAGCCGCGGCCGGCCGTTGTCCGCCGGCCGCGGCTGCTGAGCCTCAGCTGACTCGAGTTCCGGCAGCGGAACTCGGCCCAGGCGCCTAGTTCCGCTCGTTCGGGTACCCGCCGGGGGTGTTCCGCAGACTGGTCATCCGGAACTGGGCGTAGTTGCACTCAGCGAGGATGGCGGTGATGCGCCGGCCGATCCGAGCCAGCGGAGCGCTTGTGCCCTGCGTCACGTGGTGGTCCATCGTTCCTCCTCGATTCCCGGTCACTATCGAGTCTCGCGGTAAGGCCCGCGTTGCCGCATCGGAGGAAATCCCTATTTTGCCTGCTGAGAGGGGTCTTAGCCGGGCCTGATCGGGGCTTAGCCGGGCTTATCCGGTCTTAGCCGGTCCTAGCCGGGCCTGATCGGGGCTTAGTCGGGCCTGATCGGGGCTTATCCGGTCTTAGCCGGGCCTAGCTGGGTGAGCCGGCCTGGCCGGCCAGGATCGCGGTCAGGCGCGCGGCGGCGAGCTCCCAGCGCCATTCCCGGTCCACCCACGCCAGGCCCTTCTCGCCCATGGCCCGCGCCTTGCCGGGATCGGTCAGCAGCTCGACGACCCGCGCCGCGGTGCCGGCGGCGTCGCTGACTACGTAGCCGGACTCGCCGTCGAGTATGGCGTCTGGCGCCCCGCCGGACGTGCCGCCGATCACCGGCAGGCTGGTCGCCGACGCTTCCAGGTAGACGATGCCGAGGCCCTCCACGTCGAGCCCGCCCCGCCGCGTCCGGCACGGCATAGCGAACACGTCCGCGGCGTCGTAGTAGGACGGGAGTTCGGGCCACGGGACCGACCCGGCGAACAGGACCGCGTCGCTGACGCCGAGCCGGCGCGCCAGGCGCCGCAGGCCGCTGGCGTAGGGGCCGTCGCCGACCAGGAGGAGCACCGCGTCACTCACCGCGGCCCGCACCTGCGGCCAGGCCCGGATCAGGGTGTCCTGCCCCTTGCGCCGCACCATCCGGGAGACGCAGGCTACGACCGGCCGGCCCGCCAGGCCCAGCCGTGCCCTGACGGCCTCGCCGCCCGCGGGGCGGCGGAAGAACGTCATGTCGACGCCGGGGGCCAGACGGACCATCCGTTTCGCCGCCTCCGGGGACAAGGCGCGGGCCAGCCGTACCCTGAAGTACTCACCGAGGTACGTCACCACGTCCACCTCGTCGCCGATGCGGCGGAGCAAGCTGCGAGCGCCCGGCAGCGCCGCCCAGCCTGCCTCGTGGCCATGGGTCAGCGCGACGGCCCTGGTCACGCCGGCCCGGCGTAGCGCGGGCGTGATCAGCCCGAGCGGCGCCGCCGCGCCGAACAGGACCGCGTCGCAGCCGTGCTCCCGGGCGATGGCCGCGGCGCGGCGGGAGACCGCGGGCACCGGGAGCATGAGCGAAGTCGGATGGCGGATCACCGGGAAGGGCTGCCGCGCGTCGAACTCGCCCGCGCCCTCCCAGGCCGGCGCGTACACGGTCACCGCGCCCTGCGGCAGCCGGGTGGCCAGCCCGTGCACGAACGACTGAATACCGCCTTGACGTGGCGGGAAGTCGTTGGTGACGATCAGCGTACGGCGCACCGCACGAGTGTACGGGACGCCCGGGTGTCCGCGCCGAACCTGGCCCTTCAGGCACCCGAACCGAGGCAGGCCAAGGCGAACAGGGCAGACGGCACCGCTCCGCCAAGGAGATAAGCCCGCGTTGTGGCTGATCAGGCCCAGCACCGTACCACGGTCAGCCTGCGCGCCTCCTGCCGCCGGATACCACCGCCGTGGGTTACGGGCTCAGTACTCCGTCGAGGCTGTCGGCGTACCAGGGAGTGCTCATGGGGATTCTCTCCACGTCCATTCCCGTCTGCGGCGCATCGATGATGTAACCGTCGCCCACGTACATGGCCGCGTGTCCCTCGTCGTTGTAAATCAGGATGTCGCCGGGTTCGATATCGCCGACAGGAATGTGCGGCAGGGAGGCCCAATCCTCGTAGGTGTCCCGCGGAATAGCCACGCCCGCAGCCGCCCACGCGGCCTGCATCAGCCCGGAGCAGTCGTACCCCAGGTTGCACGGGCCGGTCCCGCCGTAGACGTAGGGGCAGCCGAGCTGGTCGTAGACGAACGCGACGGCCTTGTCGGCCTGGGTGGTCGTCGGCCCGGTGTAGGTAATCGGCGCGCTGCTACCGTTCGCGCCGATTGAGTTGCCTTCCACCGTTTGCTGCTCCGGTAGCGTCAGGCTGTCCAGCGTCCCCTGCTCGGTGGCGATGAGTTTCTTCAGGGAATTCTTGTGGTCCGTGAGCTGGGTGTCGAGTACCGCGATCCCGTCGTCGGTGCGCTGGAGTTCCTGCTGGACGCTGACCAGCCGGCTGGCGGCAGTGTGAAGCTCCTGTGTTTCGTAGTTCTGGCTGCCGGACATATCGTCCAGCAGCGCGCCCTCCTGGAGGACCACCGAGGCATTACCCGAGGTGAGCACGCCTGCGACCGATGTCGCCCCAGCGTCTTCGAACGTGGCGGCAGCCATCCGTTCTGTGGTGAGGAGCTCCGCCTGGTACTCGGCGTTCGCATGGCCGACATCCGCGCGAACTTGGCCCAGCCGCGTCTGCGCGGCGGAAAGCTGCTGACTGACCTGGTCGAGCTGCTCGGTCACCTTGTCGAACTGGGTAGTGAGCTGGTCGACCCGGGCCTGGACCTGAGCCACGGTCGGTTGCGGAGAGGCGCCAGCGCGGGAAGCGAAACCCACGAGCGCGCCGACCGCGATCATCCCGGTCGCGATCGCGAGACCGCGGCGAAACCAGGACTTACTCCCCGATAGCCGCGCACCCACGTACCTACCACGCTCCTCGTCACGCCACGGGCCTTTGCGTGTTCATCCAGGTCCTTGACCTCGGTTACTGGCCGGGCAACATTTGGGGCAAGCGTAGTGAAGGGCAATAGGGCGGTTCAACCGATTCAGGCAATTCCAACTACTGCATTACGGTGTCGCGATTTACCGGCGGGAAGGGCCTCGCCGCGGTATGATCACCAGGCCCTGATGTCGGGAAAAGCCGTAGAAGTCCGGGTCTGCGACCCTGGCCGGGTGCTCGTACCCGCTATCGTCAGCCGCACCGGGGGCACCAGGCCCGCATCCGCGAGAACGCCGAGCGCGCGCAGCTCCGCGTCTGGCAGGTAGCCCGTTACGTTTCGTGTTTCGATGACAGCAATGGCGCAATCGCGGCACCCTATACCGCGCATCTCGCAGCGGCCGCAATCAATCGTCATGACGCCTCCTGCGCATTCCGTGAATGGACAGATACACGGTAACGACGCCCACTGACATTTTCGGAACGGGAAGGGCGAAGCCGGGCGAAGACGGACGGGGAGGCGGGACCCGGCGCGTGGTCCGGCGCGCGCGGTCCCGCGCGCCTGGGAAGGCCGACTCTCAAGATCGTGGACAGAAACCCTCGGGATTTACGAGGTAACTGTCCACGACGATGGGGTACAGCAGGTGCGCGTCAATTTTGTAGGTAGCCAACGTACATTCGTGCGCGCACCGGTCCGGCGCGCCTGCGGCGAGAATGTCAGTGGGCGGCTTTACGGTGGTCTCCGTGACGAGGGCGGCCGTGATCACGCGGACACAGGGCGGTTACGGCGCAGTGCCGCTTGCCCGGCCGGGGCCGGATCTGCTGGGGTCGGACCTGCTGGGGTCGGCTGGGCTGGGGTCGGCTGGGCTGGGGTCGGCTGGGCTGGGGTCGGCTGGGCTGGGGTCGGCTGGGCTGGGGTCGGCTGGGCTGCGGTCGGACCTGCTGGGGTCGGCTCCGGTGGGGCTGGCTGGGCGGGATCTGGGTCGGCCGGATCTGGCCCAGCCGGATCTGGCCCGGCCGGACCTGGGCCGGCGGGACCTGGGCGAGCTGGAGTTCGCCGTAATCGACCTAGAGACCACGGGCTGGTCGCCCGAAGCCGCCGCGATCACGGAGATCGCGGCGGTCAGGGTACGCGGCGGCCGGCGTCAGGGGGAGTTCGCTTCGCTGGTCAACCCCGGCGTCCCGGTTCCGCCGGGTATCGAGGCGCTGACCGGGATCACCGACTG
>JASHVM010000153.1:0-2664 GCA_030044595.1 Streptosporangiaceae bacterium | reverse complement strand
CTGACCGAGCAGAGCTACGGCCGTGACCTCGAGGCCGACGTGGCCTTGCGCGTCATCGCCGACCACGTGCGCAGCGCGGTGATGCTGATCGACGACGGCGTGCTGCCCGGCAACGAGGGCCGCGGCTACGTGCTCCGGCGCATCCTCAGGCGCAGCATCAGGAACCTTCGCCTGCTGGCCGGAGCCCAGCGCGGCGGCGGAGGGTCCGCCGCCGGCGAGCGCTTCATGCACGACCTCAGCGGGACCGCGATCGAGGCGATGGCGCCGCTGTACCCCGAGCTGAGGCGGGACGCGGCGAACATCCAGACGGTCATAGACGCCGAGGAAGCGGCGTTCGGCAGCACGCTGCGGACCGGGACGGCGATCTTCGAGGCGGCGGTCGAGGAGAACCGGCGCAAGAACCTGAGCACGCTGTCCGGTGCCCAGGCCTTCCAGCTGCACGACACCTATGGCTTCCCGATCGACCTGACCCTGGAGATGGCGGCGGAGCAGGGCCTGTCCGTGGACGAAGAGGGGTTCCGCCGCCTGATGGGCGAGCAGCGGGAGCGCGCCCGGCGGGACGCGGCCGAGAAGAAGACAGGAAACGTCGACATCTCGGTCTTCGCGGACATGCTCGAGCGGTCAGGAACGGTCACGTTCACCGGGTACGACCAGGTGACGGGCGAGGCCACGATCCTCGGCCTGCTGGTCGACGGCGCTCCGGTGCCAGCGGCGAGCGCGGGCACCGAACTGGACGTGGTCCTCGACCGCACCCCGTTCTACGCCGAGGGCGGCGGCCAGCTCGCCGACGAGGGCACGATCACCGTCACCGGCGGCCAGATCGAGGTCTTCGACGTGCAGATGCCGTTGCCCGGGCTCATCGTGCACCGCGGCCGCGTCCGGTCCGGCGAGGTGAGGGTGGGCGCGACGGCGTACGCGGAGATCGACATCGATCGCCGGCGGGCGCTGTCCCGCTCGCACACCGCGACCCATCTCGTGCACCGCGCGCTGCGCAACGCGCTGGGCGAGTCGGCGGCGCAGGCCGGCTCGGAGAACTCGCCGGGCCGGCTCAGGTTCGACTTCACCGCCGCGGGAGCGGTCCCGCTGTCGGTGCTGAGGGATGCCGAGGACGAGGTCAACTCGGTGCTCGTCAACGACCTGGACGTGCACGCCTTCTACACCACCCAGGAGGAGGCCCGCGAGCTGGGCGCCCTGGCCCTGTTCGGGGAGAAGTATGGCGACCAGGTCCGGGTGGTCGAGGTCGGCGATTACTCCCGGGAGCTGTGCGGTGGCACTCATGTCCCCAGGTCAGGCCAGCTCGGCCTGGTCAAGGTCCTGGGCGAGGCGTCGATCGGATCGGGCGTGCGGAGAATCGAGGCGCTCGTGGGCCTGGACGCGTTCCAGTTCCTGGCCCGGGAAAACGTTCTGGTCAGCCAGCTCAGCGAGCAGCTCAAGGCGCCTCGTGAGCAGCTGCCGGAGCGAGTCTCCCAGCTGGTGACCAGGCTCAGGGACGCTGAGCGGGAACTCCAGCGGCTGCGGGCCGCCAGGCTCCTCGAGACGGCCGCGCAGATCGCCGACAGCGCGGAGGACATCGGCGGGGTGGCTCTGGTCGCGCACCGGGTGCCGGACGGGACTGACCCCGACGACGTCCGCAGGCTCGCGCTCGACGTGCGCGGCCGCGTACCGCGAGGCCGGCCAGCGGTGGTCATGATCGTTGGCGTGCCCGCGGACCGGCCGGTCGTCGTCATCGCGGTCAACGAGGCAGGCCGGGACCTGGGCCTGGCCGCGGGCAACTTGGTCGGGACCGCCGCGCGGGCGCTCGGCGGCGGTGGCGGCGGCAAGCCGGATGTCGCGCAGGGCGGCGGCGCCCCGCTTTCCGCTAGCCGCCCCGGCGTCGTCGATGAGGCGTTTGATGCCGTTCGCGCCGCTCTGCGGGACATACACGGGTCCGGTAGGTAACGTATTGGCATGCTGCTGCGCCCTTGCGGGGTCTGCGGGTCCGGGGGGCGCCCTGCCCGGGTACGGCCCGCTGCGACCAGGCCCGTCCGCGGGCCTCGGGTTTCCGCGAGCACCCCTGTCCCGTTTGCGCCGGCCGGGGCGGCCGGGGCCAGCAGGGCCAGGAGGGTCATGGCGGTGAGGGAGGGCGTGCGCTTGGCGGTGGACGTAGGCTCGGTCCGGGTCGGGGTCGCGCGTAGCGATCCTGGCGGCCTCCTGGCCACGCCGCTGAGTGTCGTCGCGTCCGGCCGGGGTGAGCTGGACGAGCTCGCCGAACTGGCCGCGGGCGCGGGCGCGATCGAGGTCATCGTCGGCCTGCCGACCTCGCTGTCCGGCCGGGAGGGCGCCGCCGCCGCGGCGGCGCGGAGCTTCGCCGCTGACCTGGCCCGCCGTGTGGCTCCGATCCCGGTACGGCTCGTCGACGAGCGCTTCACCACCACCGAGGCGCACGACGCGCTGCGCCGCAGCGGGAAGGACGCCCGCGCCCGCCGTGGGATCGTCGACGCCGCGGCCGCCGCCGTCCTGCTGCAAGCCGCCCTGGACGTCGAACGCACCACCGGGCGCCCCCCCGGCCAGCTGGTAACGGAGGTCAGCGCGTGAGCGAGAACGGCGGCGGTGCCTGGCCGCCAGGCTCGAGCGGTCCGCAGGCTCGAAGCGGGCTCCAGGACCCGCGCGGATTCCAGGACCCGC
>JASHVM010000152.1:0-8697 GCA_030044595.1 Streptosporangiaceae bacterium | reverse complement strand
GCTCGAGCAGGCTGACGCAGGCCGCCGGCCTGAGACCGACGCCACCGTCGCCCAGCTGATGGACCAGTACACCGAGGTCGCTGACTGGGACCTGTCCACCCGGAAAGCGAACGAGGTCTACGTCCGCCGCGTGATCAAGCCCGCGCTGGGGCATCTGCAGGTCCGCAAGATCCGCGGGCCACTGCTTGACTTGCTGTACGCGCAGCTGCGGCGCTGCAGCGATCCCGGGTGCACCGGCAGGCGGATGATCGAGCACCGGAACGTGCCCCTCTTTGCCGTTGACCCCGCCAGCCCCCGACCTGCCTGGCAGCAGGTGGCGGAGACGATTCGGGACGCGATCGGCTCCGGGATGCTGGCGGCGGGCGACCCGCTGCCTTCGGTCCGTGAGATGAGCGTGCTGCAGGACGTCCCGGTGGCGACACTGCAGCACGCTGTGGCCGTCCTGGCCGGCGAGGACCTGATCGTCGTCCGCCAGGGCCGGACCGCAGTGGTGGCCGGCGACGTTACGCCGGGCCTGCGGTCCGGCCTGGCTGCGCGTTCTCGCGGCCATGACTGCAAGCGCGCGGGATGCCAGCCGCACGTGTGCAAGCCGATGACGGCCAAGACGATCCGGAATATCCACAGCATCTTGTCCGGCGCCTTTGCCACAGCGAAACGCTGGGAATGGATCGCCTGGAACCCCGCGGAGTCAGCCAGGCCCCCGGCCGCCTCGCGACGTCCACTGCCCGCCACGTCGCCCGCGGACGTCGCGAAGGTAATCGCCGAGGGCCGAAAGGCTCACCCGGAGATGGCGCTGTATCTCTGGCTGGTCGCGATCACCGGCGCGCGGCGGGGCGAGCTGTGCGCGCTGCAGGCCTGTGACGTTGACCTGGGCAAGGGGATTCTCCACATCGCCTTCAGCTACGTCGTGGTCGGCGGCCGCGGGGTCCGTAAGGACACCAAGACCCATCAGGACCGGTACCTCGCCATCGACCACGTGACCTGCGCGATGATCGGCGAGCACTTGGGCGCGGTCCGCGCCCGCCTGGCTGATGTCGGCGTTGAGCTGCACCAGGACGCCTACGTCTTCTCGAACGACCCGGCAGGCGCCACCCCGTGGAATCCCGACTGGGCCTCGCACAAAGCGCGCGATCTGGCGGCCGCAGTCGGGGTCAAGCTGAACATCAAGGGGCTGCGGCACTACACCGCCAGCCAGCTGCTCGCGGCCCGGTTCGACCTGCGCAACACCGCAGCGCGCCTCGGCCATGGCAGCGGCGGGGCCACCACGCTGCGGCACTACGCCGATCCCGTATCCGAGGTGGACCGGCGAGCCGCCGCCTACCTTGCCCAGTTGACCGCGGGATCCGCAACCGACGCATTAGGAGGGAGACGGCACCGGCGGCACATGGCCAGATGGCCTTTAACAATCTCTCCGATACGACCAAGCGTACCTGACTAATTACAACGCGCAGTCCACCTTCTCGAGTCGGGTCACATTACGGACTCTGGCATTTCAAGCTCCGTAATCGAACGTTAGATCATCCCGCAAGGCGGCGAGCAAGGCGTTCGTGATGAGCGAAATCGTACTCTCTCATCATCTGCAGCACCTCCGCAGCCGCCGAGCCGGAGCGGTTCGTCGTCTCTGCGCTCCACCAAGCTGCGTATGGCGAAGCCGCAAGATCGTGGGCCAGGCGCAGCGCCCGGATGCGATCCCGGCCTGCGGTTGCCCCCGTAAAGTACTTCTCGATATACGGCGCCAATGACGGATCTTGTGAATCGGTGACCGCGGGGATGGTGATGATTCCAGCCCCAGCAAGGTCGATCATATGCCGGAGGCATGTGTACTGGGCTTCCCGCGCAAACTGCTGGCCAGCCGCCGTCAGAACCGGATCAGGCACAGCTACCCCCGGAGAGAGTACCTTCCCCTGGTACGATGATGCGACTCCGAGGCCGTATATTATGCTGCGAAGCTTCGCCATTTCCGCTAGCTTTCCGCGTACATGGCTCGCCGTCGAGATTCCATTCGCCTCCGCCACTAGGAGCGCAGCGCCCAGGTAACCGTTAATTCGGCCTACATCGGTCGCAAGGTAACCTTGGCGAATTAGATCAGGGAACAGCGAAGCGACGACGCTAGCATATTCGGTCTCGCCGGCCATGAACACTCGCTCGCTTGGTATTACGACATCGTCGAATACCAGCAGTGAATCGATAATCATATCGCGGTGCGACACCGGGGCCGCTTCGGCACTCGGCGTTCTTTGCCCGTCACGGGAGATAAGCTTAAGACCTGGAGTGTCCACCGGGACTGCAAATGCTACCGCATAATCCCCCTCGTCCTTAACAAGCGCCCTGCCGGGCAGAACGATGATCTCCTCCGCAGCCACCGCTCCGGCCACGTGTGCCTTGGCTCCCCGAACGACAATCCCGTCGTTGGTTCGATCCACGATGCGTAGATATGCATCGGGATCCTGCTGCTCACGAGGGCGGCGCTGCCGATGACCCTTCGGATCAGTCATAGCCGCCGCCGTCATGAGCATCTGGTCTTGGAATCTCTCAATGAAAGTCTCCAGGCGGGCACCATACTCAGTGCCCAGATCAGTGTCGATGCTCCTCGTCACGACGCGCAGAGCTGCCAATTGGTCCCGGCCAAGGCGCGTATAGCTCCCCGATGGCGAATATTCCGCAATTCGCCATGTCGTCTCGAAGCTCTCAACCAGCTCCTGCTGGGAAGACGGGATGTGCCAGAATCGGTGAACTTTGCCGTTTAGGCCGTCCGCAAGCACATGATCCTGAAGCTCGGAATCCGTTGCCGAGTCGTACAGAAAGGTCCCCCATGCTGTGATTGTGGACTGGAAGGCCGGATGCTTACTGCGGTCATCCACGCGTGAGCCCTGCAGATAGATTTCTGGAGACTGGGCCTTCAGATCCTCAAGGTACTTCTCCGATGTCCTGAGTACCATAACTTATCACTCCATTTATCTGAAGCTCAGGGGCCGCTGGGAGGAGAAACTCGCGAAACTCTCATACCATTTCAAGATAGCGTTGGCGTTCCCAGCCGGCCACTGTATACCGGGCACGGGCCGAGGCCGAAGTCCATCCGGTTCAGGGTTACCTCCCGGCCTTCTGGGTAACGGGCTGATGCTGCGCTCACGAGGTCAGGGAGTTGCCCGGCTCGACCGGCGGCGGCGACACCGCGACGTCAGCCGAGCCGATATCCTCAACGAACAAGTCACGCATTCTGGCCAAGCGGGCGGGGTCACGGCCACGGAGGCCGATCAGCGTCGCCAGGCCCAGCACGAGCCAGATCCCGGCGGTTAGCGGCGCCCAGCGCAGCGAGCCGGCCAGCGGTGCGATGCCAAGATTTCCGAAGTTGATCCCGAAGCTCGCGATCAGCACGGGCACCATGAGCAGCACACCGAGCAATGGGATCAGCAGGTGCAAGACGGGATTGAATACGTCACGGCGCTCGGTCGAGAAATAGGCGATGCAGGCCACGCAGACGATGCCATAGACCACGACGAACAAGATCGTGATGATAGTGCCAATGAATGCGAACGCGGCCTCCGGGCTGCCGAGGCCGTAACCGAGGCCGAGCATGATCGCGATTGTCAGGACGGCCTGTGCCGTCAGCGCGACGTGCGGCGTGCGGAACCGAGGATGCACCCGGCCCAGCGGCCTGGGGAAAAGACCACTCCGGCCGAGAGAGAAGCCGATCCTAGTGCCCGCATTGGCGCTGTTTGTGGAGCTGGCGAACGCGCTGCTGAGCACGGCCACCAGTATCAATAGCCACGCTCCTCCCCACAGCCGGTGGGCGAGTCCGCCCCACGGGTCCCCGCCGTTGAGGACAGCGAAGCCATGCACAGGATCGGCCACCTTATCTGGCCCGAAGTAGACGACCGCGGCGTAGTAGCACAAGACCCAGAACACGCCCATCGCAACCGTCGACCAGATCAGGGCCCGCGGGATGTTGCGCTTGGGCTGGCGGGCTTCCTCGGCCATGCTGGCCACGCCGTCGAAGCCAACGAACGCTAGTACCGCATAGATCATGGCAACGAATACAGAGCCCATCCCGTCGGTGTTGCCGACGCCCGGCTCGAACACGCGCAGCGTGTTATGCGAGCCAGCCAGCGCGATCAGGTTGATCGCAAATGCCACGAAGATGAGTATCTCCAGGGCGCCCAGAACGACGCCGGCCCGCGTCGATATGCGCACGCCCCGGACCGTCAGTGCCCACCCCACGAAGGTCACTGCCAGGGCAATCGGAACCCAGATCCAGGTCGGTGCGCCCGCATTAGCGGTCAGGTTGGCTTGCGAGACGTAGGCGAAGACAAGAATCACCAAGGGCGGGATCAGGACGTACCCGAGAATGAGCAGCCAGCCGGCCAGGAAGCCGATGAGCCGCCCGAGACCGTGGCTTGTATAGGTGTACAGACCTCCGGCTGACGGCAGGTACCGGGCGAGCTGCCCGAGGCTAGCGGCAACTAGGAGTATCGCGACCGTCGCCAGCAGCACCGCCAGCGGCGTCGATCCCCCCGCATACGACGTGCTGACAACCAGTCCGCTGTCGGCGCTCAGTGCCGGGCCGGCGGTCGTGATGGCAAACAGGACCACGGCGACCAGGCCTACCGCGTTAGGCAGCAGCGAGGTTCGGTTCGAGCGTGTCGGAAGATCACCGGCCATGGGTCAACCTCTTTCTAACCTAACGAACGTACGTTAGACTCTCGCTCGGAACGGGATGTTGTCAATCCCCCAGCGGTAGCTGTAGCCGACCCAGCCCGGTGGCGGCAGCGGAGAACGTGGGAGGTGCCGATGCGGGTCGAGGCGACTCCGCCCGCCAGGGCGATGCACGCTCGTGCTGGCGGGCGCGATCCGCCAAGGTGCCCTTTGGGTAGAGTTTGGGCGTGAAGAGCGGGGATCGCGTACGCCAGATCGAGCAAGTGGCAGCCGACCTGTTCTACACCGAGGGCTACCACGGAACCGGACTCCGGGAGATCGCGAGAACTGTCGGCATCCAGCCCGCCAGCCTCTACCATCACTTCGCCAACAAGCAGGAACTGCTGTTCTCGGTGCTCGGCCACACCATGGATGACCTACTGGCCAGCGCCCAGGAGGTGCTCGATACCGAGTCAGGCACTCGGGCGCAACTGGCGGGCCTGGTGCGGCACTTCATTCGGCTGGTGACGACAAGGCCGCGCGAATGGATGGTCGGAGATGTCGAGCTGCGCAGCCTAGAGCCGGGCAACAGGGCCATCCTGATCGAGAAGCGGGACCGCTACCAGCATTGCTTCGAGCACGTCATCGAACGCGGCGTCGCAGAAGGCATCTTCAGCGCCGCCGATGCCAAGTTGTCTACCTATGCGATCCTCGGGATGTGTAACCAGGTCAGCTTGTGGTACCGCCCGGGAGGTCCGCGCAGCATCGAGGACATCGCCGCGTCGTACTCGGAGTTCGCGCTGCGGATCGTAGGTGACGGGCTGGCCGATGATCATTCAGCCTGAGCAGCTGCAGCAATTCAACCGACCGGAGCATCACAGCAAATAGAGGCCGCCGTGGCCAACTCGCTGGCCGAGATCCTTCTACATCACGTCACACAACAGCCTCAGGCACCTTTCGTTACCGACACGGCCACCGGCATATCGCTGACTTACGCTGAGGCGTCGCAGCGCATGACCGGGCTCGCGCAACTGCTACGGCGGGCGGGCGTGCTCGCGGGTGACCGAGTCGCTCTGCTACTAGAGAACTCATGGCACTGGCCGGTCGCGTTTCTAGGCGCGGCCCTCGCCGACGCGATAGTGGTTCCGCTCAACACCCGCTGGTCAGCTGCCGAACTCCGGAGCGCACTGACCGACTGCTCCCCGGCGGCCGTTGTCCACGACGGCAGAAGCGCGCCCGCCATCGACGACCTGCGGGACAAGACCTTGCTGCATGTCTCGGACGTTCCGGTGCAAGGAAGGCGCGACGGAATCCTGCCGAAACCCGACAGCGTCGGAGCCATTACCTACACCTCCGGCACGAGCGGGCGAGCCAAAGGCGTAATGCTGACGCACCAGGCGATGCTCCGGGCTTCGCTGACCTATGCGGGACTCTTCAACTCCTCGCCGATGCTGCGGACCGCGGTTGTCGTCCCGCTCTTCCACAACACCGGCTTTATCGACGGTCTCGGGCACGCGATTGTCGCCGGGGGTCACCTAGACGTGTACCGCAGGTTCAACGCCGAGGTGATCGCGCGCAGAATCAGCGAAGGCGCCTACAGCTACTTGATAGGCGTGCCGACCATGTACACGCGGATGCTGAATTACTTCGGGCGCCTGGGATCCGCACGCGCCGTCAACCCATGGCTGGCCTACGCCGGTGCTGTTATGCCACCAGCAACCGTGCGCAGGCTCCGTGAGTTGATCCCGAACGCCCGCCCAGTGAACTGCTACGGGATGTCCGAGGCAACGAGCATCACCCACTACATGCCGCACGACCTCTGCGACGGCCACCCGGAAGCCGTCGGAATCCCAGTTCCAGGCACACTCGACCGAATCAGCGCCACCGGCGAACTAGAAGTCAACTCGCCCACAGTCATGGTCGGATACTGGAATGACCCGACCTCAACAGCCGCCAAGCTGAACGGCGACTGGCTCAAAACCGGCGACCTAGCGAGCCGCTCCAAAGAGGGCTTGATCACGATCATCGGCCGAGCTGATGATCTCATCAACAGGGGAGGCGAGAAAGTCGCGCCGTACGAAGTAGAGTCAGCGCTCTGCGAACTCCCCGGAATCATCGAGGCGGCGGTCTTGCCAATACCACACGACGACCTTGGCGAAATACCGGTCGCCCTCGTAGTCAGCGAGCCCGGTACAGCCCTGAATCAGCAAGACATCAGAAACCGCCTGAGCGAACGGCTGGCTGACTACAAGATTCCGCAGTACGTATTCACCGTTACGGCACTGCCCAAGAATGCTAATGGCAAGGTCAACCGTTCGGAGGCAATCAAGCTCGCAAGCAGCCTCCGTTGAGCCTCCGCCAACCAGCCGCACAGACTGGATATACCGTCGGCGACCGCCAGGTCACGTCCATCTAATATGACCTTCAACTGCGCGGATTACCGGCTCCGGCGATGGGGGCGCGTCATGTGCTATGCCGGAACCATAAGGTAGCTCGATGGCGGCGGGCTGACCAATGCGGAACGGACCCGCCGCGAGCGGGTGCGGCTGGCCGCGGCGGAACTGATTGAGGGAGGCGCCAGGGACCAGGAGATCGCTAGATGCTTGCGGGTCTCGCGGATGCCGCGAACCGGCGGCGGGCGCCGCCCGCATGATGTTCAGGCATGCAACCATCCCTGCGCACTGCGCACGTAAAACGTCGCTGGTCCTGCCGCCGACGCGCACAGCCCGGCGTGTCTCAGGCGGGCCTGACCAAGGTCAGGGTGCCCCGCTTCTGTACCAGGCACCTTACCGGACCCCCTGCACACCGCTCCAAAGGGACCAGCCAGAAGGCAGCATGTACCCTTGGGGAGACGGCCCGCAGCACATGGCTACGTTTAAACAATCGCTCCGATACGGCCATGCGTACCTCACTAATCACAGCTGGCAGTCAAACCCTGTGACGTTGACTAGCTGGGCTCGCGTGCCTGCCGATCCCTGCCTCACGGTGTTAGCCGCGACGAGCCGCGGGGCGTCGTCGCGTTAGATTCGGCCGACGCCGACTCCCGCAGTCTGGGGCAGCAGTTGCGACGGGAATGCCGGATGTCAGAGCTCCGGGCTACCCTCACTGATCGTACGGTGGGCTCCCAGTTTGGCTCCCGATCCGGCAGGCGGAGAGTCATCGGATCACATATTTCTAGCTATCTTCGAATTGAACACTATTCTTCTAATAGTGGATAGATAGCCTGGTCCAGCGCTCTTGCCTATCCTGCGCTCTCAGCAGCAGGCGAGATCCTTGCGCTGCCGCTAGGTGATCCGGATCTCGAACTTAGCCCGACCGAGATGACGGCAAGGGCCGGTGTTCTGTAACCCTCCCGTGGGGATCGAAAACGGGCCACCGGTCAACGTGATCGTCTTGCCATTGGTGACGTTGGTTAGCGTCACCAATGTCCCCGCCGGGATATCAGCAGTTCCCGATACTGTTGCCGTGGTCACGGTCAGGAACTGGGTGATATCGGCATCGAGCGGCATGCTGTTGGTCGGGGCGACTTTCAGGTCGCCTCTACCGGTTACCGACAGCACTTTGATCCCTCCCGCAGGCGCCTCGGCTATCAAGCCCGTGTTTTGCACCGCCGTCTCGAAGCTGATGCTCAGAAGCGTTCGTGCAGGCTGACCCGTTACCTTGTATTCAAGGTCGATGATCTTACTTTCAAGCGGCGCCGCCGAGCTTGTCCATGCGGTCGTCGTCATTGTCACTGCGGCGGCCGCTGCGACTACAACTGCCAGCCACTTTCCGGTGATACGCACTGCTTCTCCTCCGGTTTGATTGCCACGGCGTAATCCGGCCGCCTAGTAACAGCTTCACGTCTCGCAGGGCGGCCTCGCGCCGGGCCTGACGAAACGTATCGTTCCATTCAGGCCGTGTGTGCTGCAAGGTCCGGGTGCGTGTGCCGCGCCCCAGCGCTATAGATGCCGACGGTGCGCGCACTGCTCGAAATGGGCGTAATTCGCGCAGCCAGCGTCGGCCGCTGCGATCTGCTGAACATCGTCAGATCAGTTTGTCCCTGACGACCTCGCCGGTTCGGAG
>JASHVM010000013.1:0-3711 GCA_030044595.1 Streptosporangiaceae bacterium | reverse complement strand
CGGCCGGCGGCCGACAGCACGCGTGACCGCCCGGGCGCGGGCGGGTCAGCCGGGTCGGCCGGGCCGGCCGGGCCGGCCGGGTCCGGTCCCTCGGCGCCGGCGTACCAGTCGGTCACGGCGTCGACGCCTTCCAGCACCACCAGCGGGACCAGCCGTTCGTCGTCGGGCGGGGCGGGCAGCAGGTCGCCGACGCCCAGGTCGCCGGGCCGCAACCGGTCCTGCCACGGCACCCAGGCCGGCGCGAGCAGGGCACCAGGCCCGGGCAGCAGCACCGCCTCGTCGACCGTGACCACCTTGGACCGCGGCGCGCGGGTCACCGTCACCGCCCAGCTCCAGCCCGGGTAGGCCGGGTCCAGGCTGTCGAACAGGTGGGTGACCACGCGTTCGCCCTCGGCTCGAACGCCGCGGTGCTCGCCCACGACCGCGGGGCCGACCACCGCGACGACGGCGTCCCGCGCGAGGTCGACGGCCTCCGCGCAGGCCTGATCTGGTTCCCTGAGGCGGGTCCGGGCCGGGCTCACGGCTACCAATTCTCGCTCATCTCGCAGTATCTCCGCAAAGTTCAGGTTATCCGGGTACCCGTGCAGGTTCCCGCCAACGCCGCTGGCAGCGGCCGCTGGCACGGTCCCGGGACCCGTACTGGCGAGCCGCTTTCTGGATAACCCGCACGGGCTCCGGGCAGGTTACCGGTGAGTTGTGGCCATGGCGGGATCGCCGCAGTGGCGGCAACCAAGAATACTGGTTACATGTGGGTGTCCGAGGCGCTGCGCAAAACCGGTCACGCGGCGCGCGCCACGACCGGCGCGGTCAGGTCCGGCGCGCGCGCCGGCGCCAGCGCCACCCGCAAGACCGGCGGTCTGGTGCACCGGGTGACCGGCGCCTCCGGCGCCGGGCGGACCGGGCTGTCGACGCTCATCGAACTGACCGCCGCGAGCAGCGCGGGCGATGCGTTCGTCATCGTGGCGCTGGCCGGGACGATCTTCTTCGACACGTCGGTCGACCAGGCCCGCGGCAAGGTAGTGCTGTTCCTGGTGGTCACGATGGCACCGTTCGCGGTGCTCGCGCCGTTCATCGGGCCGGCGCTCGACCGGGTGCAGCAGGGCCGCCGGTACCTGCTGGCCGGCACGCTGCTGGCGCGCGGCCTGCTGTGCTGGGGGATGTCGGCCGCGGTCAGCAACCCGGTCACGCTGCTGCCCGCCGCGTTCGGCGTCCTGGTCCTGCAGAAGGCCTACGGCGTGGTCCGCGCGTCGGTCGCGCCGCGGCTGCTGCCCGAGCAGATCAGCCTGGTCACCGCGAACGCGCGGTCGCAGCTGTTCGCGGTGATCGGCGCCACGCTCGCCGCGGCGCTCGCCGAAGGCATCCAGGTGACGACCGGCGCCGCGTGGGTGCTCCGGGCGGGGATGGTCATCTACCTGGCCGCGATGATCCTGGCCTTCCGGCTCCCCGACCAGGTCGATGTCATGCCCGCGGCCGACCCGGCGGAGCAGGCGCCGGGCACGGCCGGACCCGACGGGCACGGCGGACCGGGTTCGCGGGCCGCGACGACCGCGCCGGAGCCCGCTTATTTCCCGAACGAGCCCGGGCGGTACCCCCGCGACCGCGGCAGCGGTCCCGGGGCGGCCGGACCCGGACCGCTCGACGACACCATCGGCTACCAGCCCGCGTCGCCGGGCCGCACCCGCCGCTACGCGCCGGCCGGCTCCTACGACACGCAGGCGCTTCCGCCGGGGTCGGCGCCCGGGCCCAACGGGGACTCGGGGCAGGCCGGGAAACAGGGGCCCAAGACGGGGACCGGGACCAGGCACTGGCGGACGCTGAGCAGCGTCGGCCCCGTGGTCGCGGAGGCCATGACCGGCAACGCGGTGCTGCGCGCGTTCTCCGGCTACACGTTCTTCTTCTTCGCGTTCTTGCTGCAGACCGTGCACTTCGGCGTGTCGAAGCACTTCGCCCTGGCCGTGCTGGCGTTCGCCGTCGCGGCGGGCAGCATCGTCGCGATGGCCCTCGGGTCGCTGCTCAAGTCCCGGGCACCGCAGCTGATCATGTTCTCGACGCTCGCCGTGGCGCCGGTGGTCGCGGCCCTCGCCGCGTTCTTCTTCGGCCTGCCGGCCGTGATCGCCGTGGCGTTCGCCGCGATCTTGTGCGCCTCCCTGGCCAAGCTGGCGCAGGACTCGATCGTGCAGCGCGAGATCGGCGACGAGATCCGGTCCTCGACGTTCGCGGTCTCCGAGACCCTGAACGCGGTCGCCAACGTGGCGGGCGGCCTGGCCGGGGTGCTGGTGTCGATGCTGGACAACGGCCAGGCCGGACTGGGCATCGCGGCCGGCCTGCTGACCGTGGCCCTGGTGCTCATGGTGGCGCGGCGCAGGCGCCGCATCCTCGCGCGGCGCCTGAACCCCGAGCGCCCCCGCGTCCGCCCCCGCACCGCCTGATAACGCTCCGTAGCGCCCGGGCCCGCAGGCCGGGTTCTTGTCGCGCGTCAGTCCTGGCGGGTCAGCATGAACAGCGGAAACTGCCGGGTGGTCCTGGCCTGGGCCGCATCGAGCTGGCCGGGAAACTCGGCGACCAGCTTCAGCCACAGATCGGAGCGAGCGGCGTCGTTCAGCTCCTCCGCCAGAACCTTGAACGTCTGGGCGCCTACCTCGATGGTGATCCCGGGATGGGCTTTGAGGTTGTAGTACCAGGCCGGGTGTACGGGCGATCCGCCGTTGGCGGCCCAGATCGCGAAACGGTCCTCTCCCCGAGGGGAGCAGGCCAGCGGGGTGACCCGCTCGATCCCGGACACGGCGCCGATGTGGTGGATGAGGATCAGCGTGGTCCCCTCCCATATCCCGCCGACGCGTCCCCGGTTCGCCCGGAACTCCTTGATGATCTCGGCGTTGTAGTCGCTGGCCTCGCCGCCAGCCGAATTCGCCATGATCTTCTACCTGGCGGCGGGCGCCGCGTCAAGCAGCGCCGCGTTCTGGCGTTCCAGTGCCTTGGCCACGCCGGTGCGCCAACCATCGGCCAGAGCCTGGGAGAACGGGTCGGGGAAGATGTCCTCCTCGCCGTCGTCGATGCCGTCGAAGATGGCCCGGGCGACCGATTCCGGGGAGGACTTGGGGACGTCGAGATCGCGGACCATGTCGGTATCGACCGGGCCGGCCAAGACGGCATGCACCCGCACCCCCTGCCCGGCCAGCAGGATGCGCAGCGACTGAGCCAGGTTGAACGCGGCTGCCTTCGACACCGAGTAGGCCGGGGTGAGCGGGACCGGGGCGAGGGCCGCGATCGACCCGATGGTGACGATGGCTCCCCCGGAACGAGTCAGGGCCGGAAGGAATGCCTGGGTCACGTCGTAGGTGCCGTAGAAGTTGACGGCAAGGTGCCGTTCGAATGCGCCGCGATCGCTCAGGTCATCGAAAAGGAAAAGGCCCGCGTTGTTGATGAGGATGTCCAGCGACTTGACCTGCTCGGCGGCGGCGCGGATCTGCTCCGGACTGGTGATGTCCACGGTGAGGGGGGTGACTCGGGGGTCGGGGTGGGCCATGGGCTGGCGGGTGGCGGCGTACACCCGCCCGGCCCCCCTGGCCAGGGCCTGCGAGGTCAGCGCCTGCCCGATGCCGCGGCTGGCCCCGGTCACAAGGACTGTCTTGCCCGCGATTGTCATTTCTGCTCCTGGGTTTCGGAGGTTTCCCCGTATCGGGGCGTCTGCCGATATAGACCAGCTGGATC
>JASHVM010000151.1:0-4590 GCA_030044595.1 Streptosporangiaceae bacterium | reverse complement strand
TGGTCCCGCGTCGGAGCGCTTCAGCCCCAGGTACCGCTCGTAGAAAGCGGCGGAACGCTCCAGGTCGCGCACCTGCAGTGAAATGAAGTCGGGTCCGGTGACGGCCACGATTCCTGCCTCCTCATAGTATGTCAGTTTTCTGACACTCGACACTGTATGTCAGACTACTGACATGAGTCAAGACGAGCCCGGAGTCGAGCTGGACACATCGCTGGGGTACATGCTGAAGGCGGCCGCGAGCGCGCTGCACTCTGCCCTGGAGGCCGTGCTGAGGCCGCTCGGCATGACGATCACCCACTACGCCTGCCTGGAGCTGCTCGCCCAGCGACCGGGCCTGTCGAACTCCGAGCTTGCCCGCGGCGCCTTCGTCACGCGGCAGTCGATGAACGTGCTCCTGCAGGCCCTCGAACGCCAGGGACTCGTCGTCCGCCCAGCACAGGCACCCGCAGGCAGGGTCCTGCCGACCGAACTGACCGCCCGCGGGCGCCGCCAGCTCCAGGTGGCCAGCGCCGCGGTTCGCCGCGTCGAGCAAGACATGCTCGCCAACCTGGATGCCGGCGAACAAGATCAGATGCGGCGCCTGCTCACTTCGTGCATCGCCTCACTCACCGAACCGCCCGCACCGGCGACGTAACTGCTCCGGAATTTACGACTTTGCCATGTCCCCGAGTCGCGCTGGAGGGGCGGACACGGACGCTCAGCGGGCCATTTCCGGATTCGAGCCCGGCCAGAGTTCTTGCACCTCCTGCGCTCAGCGGTAACGTTCTCCGAACGATCCCGGCGTAGCGTTGCGCCCGTGGAGGGAGCACGTACAGCGCGCGGCCACGCACCGGCGGCGATAGCTGCCGTGCACCGACCGTGGCTGGCGTCGGCCCCGAGCTGGGCGTCGGTTGCCGGAGTGTTTCTCGCGCTGTTCACCGTGGCCCTGGTGTGGCTATCGGTTCTAGCCAGGCAGCCCGGCAACGGGATCATCGCCCTGGTGATCGGCGTGCCGTCCGCGGGCGTCGGCGTAGTGGTTGCCCGGCGTCAGCCAGGTAACCCGCTCGGCTGGATCTTCCTGGCGCTGGCGGCCTGCCTCATCCTGAGTTCGGTCGGCGGGGACTACGCGTACCTGGCCTACCGGCTAGGGCACCACCTTCCGCTGGGCCGCGCCGCGCTGGCGTTGTATGAGCTGTGGACCCCCGGCCTGCTGCTGCTCGGGCTCGTCATCTTGCTGTTTCCCGACGGGAGGCTCGAGTCACGGTTCTGGCGCTGGGTGCTGCGGGCCTACCTGGCCATCTATGCGTGCTACCTCGTCGCGGACGCGGTGGCGACCGCAGGCGCGCTTGCGGAGCACCCGCTGCGGGTCGATTCCAGCGGCGGGCTGGCTGTCATGGATGACCCGTCCGGCCGGTTCGCCGTCGCCTCGGCGGCCGCCATTATCGCGGCCGGGGCGCTGTTCGCAGGCGGTGTCGCGCGCCAAGTGCTGAGCTGGCGGCGCTCCTCCGGTGACCGGCGCCAGCAGCTGAAATGGCTGGCGGTCGGCGGAGCCGTCACTATCGTGGGTGCGGCTCTGACACAGGTTGATGGCATTGGCTGGCCGGGCTTCGCGGCGCTGCCGGTCGCCATCGGGGTCGGGATCTTGAAGTACCGGCTGTACGACATCGACCGGATCATCTCCCGCACCCTGGCCTACGCCATCGTCACCGGCCTGCTAGTCGGGGTGTATGCGGGCCTGGTGCTGCTGGCCACCCGGGTGCTGACGTTCCACAGCACGGTGGCGGTGGCTGTGTCGACGTTGGCTGCTGCCGCGCTGTTTAATCCGCTGCGGCGGCGGGTTCAGCGGATGGTGGACCGGCGATTTAACCGCGCCCGGTATGACGCCGATCAGACCATCGCCGCGTTCGCGGCCCGGCTGAAAGACACCGTGGACCCGAACTCAGTCCGGGATGACCTGACCGCTGTCGTGGACCGCGCCTTGGAACCCGTCCACGTGCTGGTGTGGATGAACGAACGTGGGAAACGGTCGGCTTAGCCGTCCGGTTTGCTCTCGTCCTTTAGCGGCCAGGATCTTGGGAGCGGATGACGCATAATGCCCGGCGTTCGCGTGTGGGGTGCCTGTGTCCGCGATCATTCTCGGGCGGTTCGTGAGCCAGCATCCTGCCCGGCCCTGGTGCACCCCTCGGTGTGACCTGGCACACGCGAGTTGCGTCGTCTGGAGCACAGATGCAGGTCACCGGGTCCGGCACGATCGGTCCTAGTCGCAGATCCGGTGCAGATGAAGGTGATTGCCATGACCACCGCGCAGACCGCGCAGACCACGCAGGCCACGCAGGCCACGCCGCCCCGCTCTTGGTTTTCCCGCTGGGTTGTCGCCCCGCTCCGCGCTTTCTGGCACGCCCAGACGGAGCTGGCGGCTGCTGGCGCAGGCTATCCTCCCCTCGTCTGACCGTTTCCCGCAGCCTCGTCCGCAGGACTTGTGCGCCCAGGGACCGCCCTGCCTGATCCGGCGGGGCGGTCTTTGATGCGGTCAGGCAGTACCGCGCTGAGGATCGCGCGTTCCGTGTTGAGCGGTAACGTTCCAGGAACGGTCCGCCCGTAGGGTTGGCTCATTCCGGTTTCCTCAGCTGGGGGAGCATGGTGAGCAAGATCTTGGCAGTGCGGTGGGCGGCACCGATCGCGGCGATCGCGTTCGGCGTGCTCACGCTCGGCCTGGATCTGGCGGTTGTGCCACTTGACATCCTTACGCATCAGGCCGGGCCGGGCGGGCCGGTGGCCGCCGGGCTGAGCACGGCCGTGCTCGTGGTCCCCGCGGTGGCAGTGGGCACCCTGCTAGCCGCCCGCCGTCCCCGCAACCCGATCGGATGGATCCTGCTCGCGATCCTTGTTCTCGGTGTCAGCCCGACTGACCAGTACGCCGTCCTGGATTACCGGATGCATCACGGGACATTGCCCCTGGGCTGGGCGGTGGTGGCGCTCGGAGACAGCTGGCCGCTGTGGCTGCCGCTCATCGCCATCCTCTTGTGGCTGTTCCCAGACGGGCGGCTGCCGCCGGGACGCTGGCGCCGTCCGGCTGTGGCTCTTGTCGCTACCGGGGTGCTGGCCGGGCTAGCAGCCTCGGCTCCTGGCGTGGTAGCCGCCGCCCACGGCCGTCCTCGCCGGCGTGTTCGCCGGGCTGGTGCTCCTGGCCACCAACGTGTTCCCGGTCAAGACCCCGGTAGCAGTCGCGGCCTCCACGCTGGCCGCGGCGGCGCTGTTCAACCCGCTACGCCGGCGGGTCCAACGGGCCGTCGACCGGCGGTTCAACCGTGCCCGTTACGATGCCGACCAGACGGTGGCCGCATTCGCCGCGCAGCTGAAAGACGCGGTCGACCTGGACTCGGTCCGCGACGACCTGACCGGTGTCGTGTCGCGGATCCTGGAACCCGCCCACGTGTCGGTATGGGTCAGCCGACGCGACTGACAGCCGAATGGCCTCGGCGGTCAGGCCACGCGCGGCGCATGGCGCGTGCCGCGCCTGGCGAGGGTTCCCGCTTGTAGGTCTCGCCTCGGAGGGCTGCGGCGCAGGCGGGTCGCTCACGTCGCCGAGGGTGATCTTGCGGGCCCGCTGCGGGAACTGGTGACAGCTGTGCCTGCCGAGGGCTGGGACGGCGGCTGACCGTGATGCTGTGGCTACAGCGGCGGCAGGCGAGTTCGGCTGGGCGCGGCGGCTGCGGCTCGCTGCCGGCCTTCCGGGTTCAGCATGATGGCGGCGGCCAGCGCGAGGCTGGCATGGACCTGGGCGAGAGCGGCCCAGGTAGCGGCGCTCTCCTGGCCATCTTCGCGGCCGAGGTATTCGCTTGCTTTCGCCGCGAGTTCCTCCGCGCGCCGGAAGTGTTCTTGTGCAGTCATTGGTGCTCCAGTCGCCTGGACGTCTTGTACGCGGCAACGCCACGCACGACTACCCGGTGAACTGGCTTCAAACCGGATATGCGGAAGCCCGGCCAGCGGGTGACCGGGCTCCGCGGGGTAGCCGCGGACAATCAAGCTGGGATGGGCTGCACGCTGTCGTTGATGAACCGGACGACGGTCTCCGTGTCGTAGGTCTAGTACGTGCACTGCTGGCCGACCTCGATGTGATCCATGAGTATGGCAAGCATCGAGTTCTCATCAACCGCGCGGCGTCCTCTCCTCTGAGGTCGTGGTGGTGCGACCGGCGCGGCACAGCGGTACCGGCTCGGGCACCTCGGCCAGGCCGCCGGGCTGGCGCATCAGCCGGTCAAGGTCGGCCAACTCGCGCACGCGCTGGGCTAGGCGCTCACGGTCACCGGCGCCGTCCTCCCGCTCGACTGCCTGCCGCCACCGCAACGGGCGGGTTGCGTTGCTGGCGCAGCCGGGCTGGGCGCCCGGGATCATGCTGTTCGGTCTGGCCATCCTGGTGGCGATCGTTGGCTGTTGGTGGCAGCTCGGGGGCACCCTCCTAATGCGTGGGCCAGGTACTCGGTGGAGTGACGCTGCTAGCCCAGCCAGCATGTCACGGGTCGGGTAACCCAGCCTCGGGGTTCCCCTGCGCGGGTCACCGCTGCTCACGCCACAGCTTGACGGTGGCGACGGCCAGCACCACCAGCGCCG
>JASHVM010000150.1:0-4085 GCA_030044595.1 Streptosporangiaceae bacterium | reverse complement strand
CGTAACGCCCGCTCGCCTAGCGGGGTGGGCGCGGCGGGAAGCGGTCCTGGCCCTGGCGGGGGGAAGAGGGGCCGGCCATGCGGCCAGGACCGTCCGCGGGCGTGTCGGCATGGCCGTCGTCCTGGCGCTACTAACGGGGGCGGGACGACGGTCCCCGGCCGGCCCTGCTCAGCGCAGGCCGTCGCCGCGGCCGGGGTGCGGCCGGTCGCGGTCGGGTCTGGCCGGTCGCGGTCAGGTTTGGCCGTCGAACAGGCTGGTGACCGACCCGTCGCTGAACACCTCGCTGATCGCGCGCGCGAGCAGCGGCGCGATGGACAGCACGGTGAGCTTGTCGAACTGCTTTTCCTGCGGGACGGGCAGCGTGTTCGTGATGATGATCTCGCTGATCCTGGAGTTCTTCAGCACGTCCACCGCCCCGCCGGACAGGACTCCGTGCGTGGCGGTGGCGATGACCTGAGACGCGCCCTGCTCGAACAGCGCCTCCGCGGCCTTGGATATCGTCGCCCCCGTGTCGATCATGTCGTCGACCAGGATGCAGGTGCGGTCCGCCACCTGGCCGACCACCTCGAACATCCGGACCTGGTTGGCCAGTTCCGGGTCGCGCCGTTTGTGGATGATGGCCAGCGGGCAGCCGAGCCGGTCCGTCCACCGCTCACAGACCCGGACCCGGCCGGCGTCGGGGGCGACCACGGTGACCTTGCTGATGTCGAGCTTCTTCTCGAGGTAGGTAGCCAGGATCGGCAGCGCGAACAAGTGGTCCACCGGCCCGTCGAAGAAACCCTGGATCTGGGCGGTGTGCAGGTCAACCGCCATCAGCCGGTCGGCTCCTGCCGTCTCGAACAGGTCCGCCATGAGCCGCGCCGAGATCGGCTCGCGGCCGCGGTTCTTCTTGTCCTGCCGCGCGTAACCGAAGAACGGCGCCACGACCGTGATGCGCCTGGCCGAAGCCCGTTTGAGGGCATCGACCATGATCAGCTGCTCCATGATCCATTCGTTGATCGGCGAGGTGTGGCTCTGCAACACGAACACGTCGCAGCCGCGGACGGAATCGAGAAAGCGGACGAAGATCTCGCCGTTCGCGAAGTCGAAGAGCCGGGACGGCGTGGGCTTGATGCCAAGGAACGCGGCCACCTCGTCGGCCAGGCCGGGGAAGGCCCGGCCGGAAACGAGCATCAGCTTCTTCGTGCCCGGCTCGACTAGGTCATTCACTGGTCCTGAGCCTCCTTGTCCTCCTCCGGCCCCGTGGTCCCGGCGGGCGCTGAACTCCCGGCGGACGCTGCACTCCCGGCGTGCGCCGAACTCCCGGCGGACGCTGCACTCCCGGCGGATCCTGAACTCCCGGCGGATCCTGGCCCGGCGGGTCCTGGCTCGGCGGGTCCTGGCCCGGCGGCCCGGCGGGCGCGCGCGGCCGCTGCGGCCGAGGGCGACCCGGGATGCCTCCGCTCGACCCACCCTGGAGAGTTGTGCTGCCGGCCGCGGGCCACGCCCAGCGCGCCGGGGGGCACGTCTTCGGTGATCACCGACCCGGCCGCCGTGAACGCGCCGTCTCCGACCTGGACCGGTGCCACGAGCATGGTGTCGGAGCCGATGCGGACGTAGTCACCCACCGTGGTGTGATGCTTGTCCGCCCCGTCGTAGTTCACGAAGACCGTGGCCGCGCCGATGTTCGAATGCTCGCCGATGTCCGCGTCGCCGACGTAGGACAGGTGCGGCACCTTGGATCCTTCGCCGACCGTCGCGTTCTTCAGCTCTACGTAGGTGCCGATGTACGCGTCCGGGCCGACCCTCGCGCCGGGGCGCAGCCGGGCGAACGGGCCGACGCAGGCGCCGCTGCCGATCTCGGCCGACTCGCAGACCGCGTACAGGACCGTCGCGTCCGGCGCCACCGTCGTGTCCCTGAGCACGCAGCTGGGGCCGATCCGGCATCCGGATCCGATCGCCGTATGCCCCTCAAGGTGGGTCCCCGGCAGGATCTCCGTATCCGGAGCCAGGGTGACGTCCACGTCAATCCAGGTGGCCGCGGGGTCCATGACGGTGACCCCGGCCCGCATCCAGTGGTCGAGCAGGCGGCTGTTATAGGCGCGGCGGACCTCGGCGAGCTGGATCCGGTCGTTCACCCCCTGGATTTCGGCCGGGTCGGCGGCCAGGACCGTGCCCACGACGTAGCCGTCGCCGCGCGCGATCGCCACCACGTCGGTGAGGTACTCCTGTTCCAGGGCGTTGCCGGTAGCGACGCGCTTGACCGCGTCGGCCAGGACGGCCCCGTCAAAGGCGTAGCAGCCGGAATTTATCTCATCGATCGCCCGCTGTTCCGGCGTCGCGTCGGCTTCCTCGACGATCTCGGCCAGCGAGCCGTGCTCGTCCCTGACGATCCGCCCGTACCCGGACGGATCGCTGACCCGCGCGGTGAGCACGGTAACCGCGTTCCCCAGCGCGTCATGCGCCCGGACGAGCGTGTCCAGCGTCTGGGCTCGGAGCAGCGGCATGTCACCGTAGGTCACGACCACGATGCCGTGCATGACACCGAGGGCCTCGGTCACCATCCGGACCGCGTGGCCGGTGCCGCCGAGGTGGTCCTGGACCACCACGGACACGCCGGGCGCGTGCCTGGCGGCTTCCGCGCTGACCTCGTCCCGGCGGTGCCCGGCCACGACGACCAGGCGCTGCGGGTCCAGCTCGCTGGCCGCCGCGAGCGCGTGCCCGAGCATGCTGCGGCCGCACACGGGGTGCAGCACCTTCGGGATCCGCGATTTCATCCGGGTACCCTCGCCCGCGGCGAGGACAATGACAGCGACCGGGCGAGGTTCGCTCACGCGGCTGGTCTCCTCGGGTAGCGCCGACATCTGCGATTGCGGGGCCTTCGAGATGTATCGCCCGCGCCCAGGATCCGGGACGCGGCGGCGAATGTATTCACCCGCCCCTCATGCGCAGGATACCGTCCGGTTGCCATGGCCGACGGTAGGTTCGTGACGGCCGGACGGTCCCCGCCTCTTTTGAGGTCCACGTCCAGCCTAAGACCGCCGCCCGGCTAGGTCAGCCCGACTCCTTGCGGCCCGACTCGGTCACCGCGGTTGACTGCCCGTTCCGGCGCGTCTGGTCGCCCGCAGGCCCATCGGCGGCCAGCTCAGGCGGGACCAGCTCGCTCGGCTCGAATCCGGCGTCCGCGGCCACCGCGGCCAGCTCGGCGCCCAGCTCCTCCGGCTTCGCGTCGGCGACCGGCCTGGGCTTGCCGGTGAGCAGCGAGGCGATCGCGGCGAGCAGGCACGCCGCGATCGCGAACCCGAACGCCACGCCGAGGCCGTCGTGGAACGGCTCGGTGATCAGGGACGGGAAGAACTCGCGCCCGGCGACGTAGGCGGCGTGCCCGGCGGGCAGGTGCGCAAGCAGCGGGCCGAGTAGCTGCTTCATCGGGTTGTACCCGAGGAAGGCGGCGAACAGCACGCCGATCGGCGGCAAGTGCGAGATCTGGTGGGCGGCCGCCGCCGGGATGCCCTGCGCGATCAGCCCGCCGGACATGGCGGACGGCAGCTTGCTGGACAGCCCGGCCACCATGAGCGTGAAGAAGATCCCGATCGACAGCACGAACGCGGTGTTCATGATGGTGGCGATCATGCCGCCGGCCGCGCCGCGCTGGTCCGCGGGCACCGAGTTCATCATCTCGGCCCGGTTCGGCGAGGCGAACAACCCCGAACCGAAGCCGTTGAGCACCACGATCAGCGCGAACACCCAGTAGGGGAAGTCCACCGGCACGAACACCAGGAACAGGAAGCTCGCCGCGGCGAGCAACGCCCCGCCCGCGGTGAACGCCTTGGCGCCTAGCCGGTCGGACAGCACGCCGGACAGCGGGGCCGAGACGAGGAAGCCGAAGGTCAGCGGCAGCAGGTAGATGCCCGCCCACAGCGGCGTCTGGCTGAAGCTGTACCCGTGCAGCGGCAGCCAGATGCCCTGCAGCCAGATGATCAGCATGAACTGCATGCCGCCACGGCCGAGCGCCATCGCCATGTTCGCGACGTTGCCCCAGGCGAACGCCCGGATCCGGAACAGCGACAGGCGGAACAGCGGCTGGGCGACCTTGGTCTCCACGA
>JASHVM010000012.1:0-4428 GCA_030044595.1 Streptosporangiaceae bacterium | reverse complement strand
GCCGACCCGGCTCAGCTGACCGCACCGGGGACCTGACTGGTCAGGTCGTCTCGATGCTCGATGGGCGGTTCCGGCGTGGCCGGCTTCCGGGCCGGCGCGAACGCCAGGCCCGCGGCCAGGCAGGCAAAGGGAAGCACGGGCAGGAGGTACCTGTAGTCGAAGTCCGTAATCGCGACCGGGGTTACCCAAAGCACGATGGCGGTGACCCACGGCAGCATGCTGCCCTGGCGGCGAGACCAGGTCAGCCGCGGCCGGCGCTGTCTAAGTCCCTGGATCCGCAGCACGCCGCCGAGCCCGGTCAGCAGGATCAACGCGAACAGCGGCCCGTACGTGTAGATGATCCGCTCGTACAGGGCTATCAGCGCGGCGAACGGCTCGACGACCGTGCTCGGACTAGCGTGCCCGTACGTGACGGCGTCCTGGTACGCGGTACCTCCGGGAATCCAGGATTTGTTCGGGAGCACCTGCGGCTGCAGGCGGAAGTAGTAGTAGGACACGGTGCCCGCGTCCGGGTACTTGAGCCGCGGCCACTCGAAGGACAGCAGCAGGCCGCTGGCCACCGCGTGAACGTAGCCCAGCGGCTGCGCCTCGATCGCGCGGATGTCGAAGTTGAGCAACAGGGCGTTGCCGGCGGCGCTCACCGGTCCGCCCGGTACGTCCTGGTGCGCCTGCGGCGCGTGCCAGACGTAGTCACCCGGCGGCGTACGGCTCGACGGCGAGCCCGTCGGGCAGACCGGCAGCTCGTCGGCGGGCGGCTTGATGACGGAACACTCGGCGAACGAGGACACGCGCGCCCACAGGTAGAACCCCTCGGACCTGGTCAGCCCGTAGTTGCCGGTCCAGGAGTGGAACCAGGCCATGTAGCCGAGCACGGGGGCCGCGCAGCCCACGATCATCATCCCCGCCGCCAGCCAGCCGCGCCAGTTCCGCCAGCCCTGCGTGATCGCGCGCAGCAGCAGGAAGGCGGGGAACAAGACCAGGACGGGCAGGCCCTCGGTGCGGACGACCACCGCGTAGCCGGTAAGCAGGCCCGCCAGCAAGGCCACGGGCCAGAACACCCGATCGCGCCAGAGGATCAGGAACATGGCCAGCATGATGCAGAAGGTGAAGAGCACCTCGGTCATCAGCATGTGCTCGTCTTCGATCTGGAACCCGTCGAGCAGGACCGGCAGCGTGGCCACGGTCGCCCACAGCTTCGGCACCTTGCTGCGCCGGGCCAGCGCGTAGATCATGACCGCGATGCCCAGCCCCATGAGGTGCTGCAGGCCGGTTACCAGCGCGAAGCTGTGAAACGGCTCGAGGACACGCAGGAACAGGGAGTAGCCCGTGGTCTTGGACAGGTCCGGCCGCAGCCGCAGCGCGGCACCCACGTACACGTAGGAATCGCCGGCGAACCACAGCGCGCCGGGAAAACCGAGCATGGCCAACAGCCGCAGGGCTGCCCCCGCGGCCAGCGCCAGGGCGAATAGCGGATCGCGTGCGATAAGCTCACGCAGCCGGGGCGGCACAGCGCGTGAAATGCCTGCGATCACGCCGATCCTTCCTCCGCGCCTGCAAAGCGAGGTGAGCCGAGGATGACGTTATCCCCTGGGCGGCGCCGCGGGAATTGGACACGCAACAATAGCACGGGTCCGCACCTCGGTTACGGAACCTTCGCCCATGCTTCCAGCTGGGCGACGAACGCCCGGGCGTCCGCGGGCCAGCCGAGAGACCTGCGGGCCGCCTCGTGTCCGCGGCGTCCCATCTTCGTCCGCAACGAGGAATCCGCGGCCAGCTCGAGTATGGCCTCGGCCGCGGCGCGAGAGTCGCCGAACGGCACCACGTACCCGCATTCATGCTGGACGACGAGTTCCGCCGCGGCCGGCAGCGGCGTGGTCACCACCGGCACGCCCCGCGCCATGTACTCCACCACCTTGGTGGGCAGCGAGTGCCGGAAGTTCGGCTCATCCTGGAGCAGCGACAGGCCGGCCAGCGCGCCGTCCACCATCAGCACGGCCCGGTCGTTCGGGATGAATCCGGGCCATTGGAGCAGGCCCTCGGCTTGCGCGGGCTCGATCCGCGCCCGAGCGCGCGCGTCGGCCGGGCCGATCAGCTGCACCGTGATGTTGTGCGGGCGGAGCAGCCTGGCCAGCTCGATCATCTCCCCGACCCCGCGGTCCGGCGACAGGTGACCGAGGTAGACGACCCGGCGGTCGTCGCCTGGAGGGGCCGGCGCCTCCGGCACGTACGTCGTGTTCGGCACGACCGGATGCGGCCGGCTGAACCTCGGGACGTACCCCTGCTCGGCCAGGATCAGGTGCACCCGCCGCTCGGCGGTACGCTCCGCGGCGTGTACCGCCATGGCGGCCGCGGGCCGGAGCGGGCGCGGCAGCCAGGGTTTGGTGCTGAGCGCGGCGGCGGTGTCCTCGTGCACGTCCCAGACGGTAGGCGGACGCTTGCGTCGTGCGGGCAGCGCGAGTAGCAGCTCCGGATCGTGGATCAGCAGAAGATCGGCGCCGGCGGCGTGCCGGGCGAGCTGTTTGCGGGCCGCGAGCAAGGCGCCGAGCCTGCGCCGGCCCACCGCCCGCGGGACCGGAATGACCTGCAGCTGCGGCCTGGACCGTTCGGGATAAAAATTCTCCGGATCCACCGGAGCGATATAGGTGACCTGGTGCCCGGCCTCCAGCAGGACCCGGATCTGCCGGTGGTAGATGCGCGCGTCGGCGGGATGGTGGACGATCGTGCATACCAGCACCCGCATCGAGGTCTCCTGCGCGTCCGGGTCAGAGGGCCTCGACGTGCGGCGTGGCCGGGGTCGTCGGGATGACGCCTCGGGTGTCGAGCAGCAGGCGGGCGCCGCGGGCGATCTTGGCCGGGTCGTAACATTGGTGGGCCTGCAGCAGGATCACCAGGTCGGCGGCGTCCAGCGCGGTGTCCAGGTCGGTCTGGCGCGGGATGACCTGCTCGTCGACCTGCCAGCCGGGCACGTACGGGTCGTGGTAGCTGACGGCGGCGCCCCGGGCCAGCAGCTTACGGGCGATCGGCCGGGCCGGGGATTCGCGCTGGTCGGCGATGTCGCGCTTGTAGGTCACGCCGAGCAGCAGCACCTTGGCCCCGTTGACCGGCAGGGCGTGGCGGTTGAGCAGCTCGGCGGCGCGGTCGGTGACGTAGCCCGGCATCCGGCTGTTGATCTCCTGGGCCAGCTCGACGAACCGGAACGGGTAGCCCAGCGTCCGGACCTTGTAGGACAGGTAGTTGGGGTCGATGGGGATGCAGTGCCCGCCGACGCCGGGCCCGGGATAGAACGGCTGGAATCCGAACGGCTTGGTCGCCGCGCACCGGATCGCGTCCCACAGGTCCACGTCCAGCTCCCGGCAGAAGATCGCCATCTCGTTGACCAGCGCGATGTTCACGTGCCGGTAGGTGTTCTCCAGCAGCTTGGCCATCTCCGCCTCGCGCGCCGACTTGGCCCGCACCACCTGATCGCAGATGCGCGCGTAGAACGACTCCGCGGCGTCGGTGCACGACGGGGTCAGCCCGCCGACGATCTTGGGCGTGTTGGCGAACCCGTAGACCGGGTTGCCGGGGTCGATCCGCTCCGGTGAGAACGCGAGCGCGAAATCGATCCCCGCGGTCAGCCCGGACACCTTGTCCAGCAGCGGCCGGACCACCTCCTCGGTGGTCCCCGGGTAGGTGGTCGACTCCAGCGACACCAGCGTGCCCGGCCGCAGCAGCCGACCCGCGGTGTGCGCCGCGGCGCGGACCGCGCTCAGGTCCGGGCCGTCGGCCTCCGACAGCGGCGTCGGCACGCAGATCACGATCACGTCCTGCGGCCCGATCCGGGCCTCGTCGGCGACGGCCCGGAACCCCTGGCCGAGCATCTCGGCGACCTCGGCGCCGGTGACGTCATCGACGTGCGACCGGCCCGCCATCAGCCCGGACACGATCTGCTCGCTGGAGTCGTAGCCAGTCACCCGGGACCCTGACCGCGCCGCCGCGATGGCAAGCGGCAGGCCAACGTAACCCAGCCCGATCACCAGTACGTCCTTCGCCGGCATGTGCTCCTACCTAGATTGCGCCCAGGCGCGCGTACGCGTCCCGGTACCGTGCCGCGTTGTGCGTCCAGGTGCGGTCCCTGGCCACCCATTCGCGGGCGTTGTCTCCCAGCTTCCTTCTCACGTCCGGACTGCTAACCAAGAGCTCAAGACTATCGGCTAGCGCTACCGGATCTTGCGGCGTTGTTAGTGTCCCGGTCACTTCGGGTTTGATGATTTCGGCGAGTGCCTTCACGTCGCTGGCCACGACGCACAGCCCGCTGGCCATGGCTTCCACCGGTTTCAAGGGGGTAACCAGCTGACATACCCTGTCCCGCGTGCGGGGGACGACGAAGACATCGAGGAGCGCGTGGAAGTCACGTACGTCCGCCGTCGGGACGCGGCCGGTGAAGAC
>JASHVM010000149.1:0-4012 GCA_030044595.1 Streptosporangiaceae bacterium | reverse complement strand
CTGGCGGCCGGGTTCGCCGCGAGCGGGCACGGCGACGGGCAGCTTGAGCTGCTGCGCTCGTGGCTGGAGGGGACTCCCCAGCCTTCGCGGCCGGAGCGGCCTTCGCGGCCGGAAGGGCCTTCGCGGCCGGAAGGGCTGGAGGTCGACGCCGACCTGCGCGGCCGGATCCTGATGACGCTGTCGGCCCGCGGGCTGGCTTCGGACGGCGACCTCGACGCCCTGGCCGGGTCGGACCCGGTCGGCGGGGCGGTGAACCGGGCGACCTGTTCGGCCATGCGACCCGACGCCGCGGCCAAGGAGGCCGCGTGGCGTGCGGCGCTCGCGGCCGAGACGGACTGGCGGATGGCCGCCGCGCACGCGCGCGGAGTGTGGGTGCCGGGCCAGGAGTCGCTGATGGCGGGCTACCGCGACCGTTACTTCAGCGAGGCGCTGCCCGCGCTGGAAGGCCGGGACCTGCGGGTCATGCGGCACCTGGCCGAACTGCTGTACCCGGCCACGCTGGCCGAGCCGGACACGCTGGCGGCGACCCGGGCTGCGCTGGAGCGGGGCTCGCTCGGGCACGCCTTGCGGGTGATCGTGACCGACCAGGAGGCGATGCTGCGTTCGGTGCTGACCGCGCGGTCGACCGGGCGGCGGACCGGGTGGCCCGCGCCGTTATTCGTCAAGCGCGCCGGCGTCCGCGGGGACGTCGACCGAGTACTGCCGGAGCACGTCCAGCGGGACGATCTCCAGCGCGCGCTGGTGGGTCGAGGCCAGCACCACCGGGGCGGCGGCGCCGTCGCGATGCGCGCGCAGCCAGTTCGCCGCGGTCACGCACCATCGGTCCCCCGGCACCAGCCCGGGGAAGCTGAACTGCGGCACCGGCGTGGACAGGTCATTGCCGATGCTGCGCTGATGCGCGAGGAACTCCGCGGTCACCACCGCGCAGATCGTGTGGCTGCCCAGGTCCTCGGGCCCGGTCGTGCAGCACCCGTCCCGGTAGAACCCGGTGAGAGGATCGGTTCCACATGGCTCGAGTTCGCCGCCGAGCACGTTTCGGTCGCCCATGCTTGCAGTATCGGCACCCCGGCGGCGCGTCGCAAGATCGCCGATAAGGCTGGTGAGCTGCGCATTAACAGCGAATTAACCGTCTTGGCGAGGCGCGGCCGGCGGGCGCGGGCTGGACAGGGCGTCGCGGGCGGCTTAGTCTTGACTGTATGGTCAGTCAAAATTGGAGGCGGGAGCCTGCCTCGGCTCCGATCGACCGGTCCGGACTGGATCAGGCGCTGCGGCCCTTCGGGGAGAGCCGGATGCTCCCCCGGGCCGCGTACGTGGACCCGGCCGTGTTCGAGTGGGAGCAGCGGAACTTCTTCGGCAGCGGCTGGATGTGCGTCGCGCGCAGCGAGCAGCTGCCCGAGCCCGGCGACCAGCGCGCCGAAGCCACCGGGTCGGGCGGCGTGCTGCTGGTCCGGGACGAGGACGGCGTGCTGCGGGCGTTCGCGAACAGCTGCCGCCACCGCGGTCACGAGCTGCTGGGATGCGGGGAGTCGGCGCGGGCCAAGGCGATCATCTGCCCGTACCACGCCTGGACGTACTCACTGGCAGGCGAGCTTCGCGGCGCTTCGGGCTTCCGGAAGGTGCCGGGGTTCGATTTCAGCCAGTGGAGCCTGCCGGCGATGCCGGTGAGCGAGTGGCACGGCCTGGTCTTCGTGGACACCTCGGGCGGTGCGGCGGGGTCTTTGGACGAGGCGCTGGCCAAGCTCGACGGGGTGGTCGCGCCGTATGAGCCGGAGCGCCTCGTGACCGTCGGACGGCACAGCTACGACGCCGCGGCCAACTGGAAGATCCTCACCGAGAACTATCACGAGTGCTACCACTGCCCCTCCATCCACCCCGAGCTGTGCCGGGTCAGCCCGCCCAAGAGCGGCGAGAACTACACCGCGGACGGCGCCTGGGTCGGCGGCTGGATGGACCTGCGCGACGGCATGGACACCATGTCCCTGGACGGAAGGAGCCACGGGGTCCCGCTCCGGGGCCTGGATGCGCAGGGGCTGCGGTCCGTCGTCTACGTCAACATCTTCCCGAACGTCCTGCTGAGCCTGCATCCGGACTACGTGATGACGCACCGCCTGGTCCCGGTCGCCGTGGACAAGACCCGGATCGAGTGCACCTGGGCGTTCGCGCCCGAGGCCGTGGCCCGGCCAGACTTCGATCCGGGCTACGCGGTGGAGTTCTGGGACATCACCAACCGGCAGGACTGGACCGCGTGCGAGTCGGTGCAGCGGGGGCTCTCCTCGCCGCACGCGTCGCCGGGACCGCTGTCACCGGACGAGGACGCTGTGTACTCCTTCGTCACCACGATCGCCCGGGGCTACCTCGGGCAATCGGTGTGGAGCACGGGTACTTTTGCAGGGTGAGCATTTTCGACATCCCGGTGAAGACCCTGGCCGGCCAAGACTCCTCGCTCGGCTCGCTGTCCGGGAAGACGCTGCTCGTGGTCAACGTGGCCTCCAAATGCGGGCTCACGCCCCAGTACGCCGCGCTGGAGAAGCTGCACGAGCAGTTCGGCCCCCGCGGTTTCGCGGTCGTCGGCTTTCCCTGTAATCAGTTCGGCGGGCAGGAGCCGGGTACGGCGGACGAGATCGCTCAGTTCTGCTCGACCGCGTACGGGGTCAGCTTCCCGCTGTTCGAGAAGATCGAGGTGAACGGCCCGGACCAGCACCCCATCTACGCGGAGCTGACCGCGGTTCCCGACGCCTCGGGTGAGGCTGGCGACGTCCAGTGGAACTTCGAGAAGTTCGTGGTCCGGCCGGATGGCACGGTGGCGGCGCGGTTCCGCCCGCGCACCGAACCCGATGCCACAGAGGTGATCGCCGTCATCGAGGAGAACCTGCCCTCGGACTACTTCCTCGGCTAGGGGCGCGCGCGATCACGGGGCGGCCGGGTCAGGCCAGGGCGGCGGGGCCGCGCTTGGTCATCTGGCGGGCGATGATCATGCGCTGGATCTCGCTCGTGCCTTCCCAGATCCGTTCGACGCGCAGCTCGCGGTAGAAGCGCTCGGCCACGTTCTCGCGCATGTAGCCGCGCCCGCCGAAGACCTGGACGGCGCGGTCGGCGACCCGGCCCGCCATCTCCGAGCAGTAGAGCTTGGCCATCGAGCACTGCGCGTGCGACACCTTGGTGTCGGCGCCGCGGTCGATGGCGCGAGCCGTCTCGTACGCCATCGACCGGGCGGCGAACAGCTCGGTCAGGCTGTCCGCCAGCATCCCGGCCACCAGGCCGTATTCGCTGACCGGCTGGCCGCCGGCCTTTCGCGCGGCCGCGAACGCGGTCATCTCCGCGGTGAGCCGGTCGGCTGCGCCCAGGCAGCGCGCGGCCACCATGAGGCGCTCGAACCTGAACCACTCGTAGGCGAAGGCCATCCCGTCGCCCTCGGCCCCGACCAGGTTGGCCGCTGGGACGGGCACCTGCTCGAACGCGACGATCGGATGATGGTGGCTGATCGTGTGCGTGTAGGCCGGCGTCCTGACCACCCGGACCCCCGGGCTCGGCAGGTCCACCAGGAACATCGCGTGCTGGCCGCGGTGCGGCCCGGCTGCCAGCTTGGCCTGGAAGAAGGCGAAGTCGGCGGTGTTGAACGAGGTGACGTGCCACTTGACGCCGTCGAGCAGGTAGTAGTCGTCCCGCTTGACCGCGGTGGCCTCGATCGCGTCGACGTCCGATCCGGCGCCCTCCTCGGTGATCGCGTAGCACTCCTCGCGTTCGCCGGCGATCGCGGGCCTGACGTAGCGCTCGATCTGGTCGGCAGTGGCGACGGCCGGCAGCCACGACGGCGGGGTGGCGGCGACCCAGCCGAGCGCGTTGGTCACCCGGCCCATCTGCTCCTGCACCAGCGCCTGCTGCAAGGTGGTGCAGCCACCGCCGCCGAGTTCCTTCGGCATGTTGGTGGAATGCAGACCAAGCTCGCGGGCTCGCTTGGCGTGCGCGGCGGTCACGTCGGCGGGAAGTTCTCCGCCGGACAGTTCGGCCTGCT